>CACXCS010000090.1 GCA_902766255.1 uncultured Bacteroidia bacterium | reverse complement strand
TCCACAGGCTTTGCTTCCAGCTGGAATTTTCCGGTGGTTTTGAAAGTGTCGGTGTTAACTTCGCCGCCGCTCATAAGGGCTGCGTAGATATTGCTACCGTCCTTGCCGGAAGCGTAATTTCCGTTTGACCACAATGCCGGGTAAATGGCAGGCATATAGCGCATTTTCAGGGCAGGAGAGCTATGGGGCGAAACTTTATCGACATAAACCATAGAGATGTCCGTGCTGACCGTGAGCCAGTTGTAGATGCTAAGGTCGTTGTTCAGCCTGGCGGTGTAACGCTTCCATCTGTTGTTTACCTTGTAAAGGCCCTGCACGTCGTCCAGGCCGATGCTTATACTTGAACGGAGTTTGTCGGCCGATGCAGTGAACTTTACGTTGTGGCTATGGCGGAGGGCTTGGTTTTTCATCACCAGGGCCATCCAGTCGGTGTTGGGATAGTCATCCGGATCTGCCGCGTTGAGCTGCCAGTAGTTCTCTACCAGAGCCTGGTCGTAGGCCTGGTACCAGCCTGAGCCGGGAAGGTCGTTGTACTTGAGTTCATTCACGGCGTCCATATAGCTCACTGCATCCATGTATTTGGGCATGCGGGTCGGCGTGTCGATACCAAGCGAGTAGGAATAACTAATTCCTCCCTTGCCTTTCGCCGCGCGTTTTGTAGTGATGAGTATAACGCCCGCAGCGGCCTGGGAGCCGTATATCGAGGCCGATGCGGCATCTTTCAAGACCGTGAGATTCTCTATATCCTCAGGATTTACGTCACCCAGCGAGCCCGGCACTCCGTCGATGAGGATGTACGGATCGGTGGAGCCGTCGGTCATGGAAGTGATGCCTCGTACGCGGATGGTGGCCTCGCCGCCGGGAGCAGAATTGCTCCTTGTTACGGTTACGCCCGGAATCGCTCCCTGAAGGGCTTGCGAAATGGTCTGGGTTTTCCGCTGCTGGATATCTTCTCCACCAATGGTCGAAAGGGCTCCGGTGAGATCCTTTTTCTTGATTGTGGAATAGCCGATCACAACGGTCTCTTCCAGCAACTGCGTATCGTCTTGAAGCACTATTTCGAACCTGGTATTCGTGCCGACAGGGATTACTTGGCCAGCATATCCAAGGCATGATACGCTGAGCGTAGCGTCCCCGGCAGGTGCCGATTTCAGGGTGATGGTGAAGTTACCGTCAAGGTCGGCAGTAGCAGCATCCTGAGTGCCGGTAATCATGACAACGGCTCCGGGAACCGGATCTCCGCTGCTGTCTTTAACCTGACCGCTCAGCATTATCTGCTGCGCATGCAGAAGGCCGCCGGTTATCAGAATGCTAATGAACAGGACAACAATTCTTTTCATTTTATTCTGCTTTTTCGTAAGTGAGATCAATTGAAGACACCCCTATTCCGCCTCCTGTACACATAAAGAAGTAGACTGTATTGGGCTTGGTTTCTTCCAGGTTGTAGGAATAGGTACCGCCCTGCTGTGCCCAGGTGATGGACTCTCCGCCCGGAACGAAGGTATGGGCAGTGTCTATGGTCATGCCTTCATTAGTCTGAGCAACTGCGGTAACTATTCCGGCTTTGCGGCTTGTGCTGTTGGTGAGGCAACTGACGCCGGACATTTTCACCAGTTTGAAACCATCCAGAGCGGGGAGGCCGATGTAACGCCAGGAGGCGAACATCACCAATCCTCCCTTGGAGCTTACCCATGCCACACGCGCCTGGGAGGCGTTTCCACATTCGGTAAGGAGGAATTCATAGTCCGCTCCGTCCAGTTTATACACGCAGGTAGTGTCTCCGGGACCGTTCTGCCATTTGTCGGCTGTGGGCCAGCCCTCAAGAGGCTCCCCGGAGAAGTCGAAATGCAAAGTCTTCCTTTCCGCTTCCTTTTCCGTATAAGTAAGACCGCCCACTTCGCCAAGGTCAACAATCTGATTCCTTGCGATGGTGAGAATGCTGCTTCCTGTCTTTACGGCGGTCATTCCGGTATAGGAGACCAGGGTAATGCAGATACCCTTATATTCGCCCGGAAGCACCCACACATAGTATGTGTCGCCGGTTGCGAAAGCGCTGGTGGCAGGAGAGAGTTTTATAATGTCCGATTTGGTGGCACCGCTGGAAAGATTCAATGCGGGAGAGCCGCCGTTCCAAGCGACTTGAGCGTCACCGGTGAATGCGATCGGAGTTCCGTCGACAGTCTTAAGTTCAATACGCCTGATGGTATCGGCTCTTTCCTGGGTGAGGGAGAATTTGAGTAGGGCTCCGACGTTACGGAAGTTCACTTTCTTCTCACCGGCATATTTGCCCACAGCAAGATTGATTCTCTTCTCGAATGTGCCATTTACGACTTTCTGAGAGGCATAATCGGCATACACTTTAAAGCCGTTTTCAGCACTGTACTGAGCGTTGGCATCATAAGGATAAAGGGCATAGAGGTTTTCGTCCACGTTAATGCCCGGCCCTTTGAAGATTGCGCTCACGCCTTCATCGGCCGTCGAAAACTTCTCGTTCGCATACACTCCGTCGGTTAAAGCGAAGACGCTGATTTCATCATTTGCATCCCACAAGACACCGTTGCCGTCCAGATGCGATTTGGCAAGACCATTCTCTACGGTCGCCGTTAGCTCCGTAACGGGCTGCAAAACCGGGAGGTTTTTGTTACATGCCGCCAGAGCAAAGAGTGCGGCTGATGCTGCAAATATCTTTTTCATGTCGATTACCATTTATAGTTGTCTCCGTTGGAGAAATACTCGTTGTCGCTCTGGGCATCGCTACCCTTGGCGTGAATAGTGGTGAGTTCTACGACCACATCGTCGATAAAGAAGCGGTAGTCCAGAAGATACTTGGTTTTATCGCCGCGGCCCAGGGCATCTTTCTCCTCATCGCTTAGTTGTGGGGCAGAAATTGTAATAACTGATTCTTGCGTGAGGTTGTGGAATTCGGTGGAATACTCTGCAAAAACGCCGTCCTTGAGACCTTCCATCACGAAGCTCTCTTCACCGGCTGCGATTGTTGCCTTGGCGATGTTGTCAAGGCCGCGGAAATCCTTCATATTGCAAGCCTTGAGTGTTATCTTTGCGTCTGTGGAGGCAACGCCCATCTGCTTGAGACATTCGCCGATTTTTACGGCGTACGATCCGCTGCAGATCCTGGTCCACACGGATTCGTCGTAATAGCCCACTTGCAGGTAACCGGGCTTCTCATAGCAACCTTTTGCCTGCGCGAACGGGGCCAGCTCT
>CACXCS010000089.1 GCA_902766255.1 uncultured Bacteroidia bacterium | reverse complement strand
CCTGAAAACTTCGCTTCGCTCATCCCTCCCACGCCTGCCGGCGCGGGCCCCTCCCGTTCACATGGCCACGGGCGGCCATGGTTTTCAGGGCCAAAGCCCACAGCCTGCGGCAGAATATCTGGAATAGAGTGTTTTTCGCCCTCGAAACAATAGCAAATCATCTTGAGTGCGGACTCCGGAGCGGCAAGGATGAAATCGCGGACGCTTACGGACTGCGAAACATTGGGAATTGTGCCCTTGAGCGACTGCTTTGCAGCAGATTTTACTATCCTATCAAGCCTTTCGGTTTTGAGCACCTTCCGCTCGGAATGCTCCCCGATGACCGGAACAATCACATCTACGCCCACTTCTGTAGCCTTCTCGGCGAACCACTCGTACCTGTCGGAGTTCTTTGTTGGACACACAGCCATGGTAAGCCTGTAGGGATGGCTTCCGAAGTTCTCATCGGTTCCCAAAATCCTTGCCGAGGCACCTCTGGCATCGGCACAAACCAGTTCGCAGTGATACAGCGTGCCGCAGCCGTCAATAACATCTATCCTGTCGCCGGGCCTATGCCTGAGCACCCTGACGCAATGTCCCGATTCCTCGGAATCGAGCAGGAGCGTATCTCCTTCTATTTGATTGCTATAGAATAATTCCATACTGAATACAAATATGCTAATTTTCCTTGAAAATAGCTATATTTGTGCCTATGCGACTCTATACCCTAACCTCGGACCTTCACGGAGAATTGTCGAAGAACGCTCACAACGAGCAGTTTATCAAAGACATAGAAACAGCCATAGGCCAAAGCTTCGATTATCGGGAATCGGATTTTTCCGATTTCGGCGCTTTTGGCGATATCATTTATGTCCGTACCGGCGGCACTGAAGGCATCTTCAAGCAGATGTTCCAGGGCCACGAGGGGGCCAGGGTCCGCCTGCTAACCAGCGGGCAGAGCAACTCGCTCGCCGCCTCGATGGAAATCCTCAGCTGGCTCAACCAGCAGGGTCTCGGCGGCGAGATAATCCATGGCTCCGTCCAGGAAATCGCTTCCGACCTGCTTAAATACTATCCTCCCGCAGGCAAAGCTGCTTCGCGTCTTATCCATCCTTTCATCGAGCCCGGGATACTGGAGGGCAAAAGATATGGAGTCGTAGGCAACCCCTCCGACTGGCTTATCAGCAGCGCGGTCGATTATGCCCAGGCCCGTGATCTGCTGGGTGCCGAACTTATCGACATTCCGATTTCCCGCCTGATAGCGCTTGCCTCGGCCGCCGATACCTCCAAGGGCAGTTATCCCGAGGATGCGAAGATCCCTGTCGAGGTATTCCGTGGCTCGGATGCCATCTATCTGGGTCTAAAACAGATAATAGCTGAGAACAAACTTGACGGCCTTACCCTTCGCTGCTTTGATCTCCTTACCGCCCTGCACAATACAGGATGCCTGGCGCTTGCCCGCCTTAACGCCGAGGGCTACGTGGCAACATGTGAGGGAGATATCCCTGCCATGCTCTCAATGGCCATAGTACGCGAGCGCTACGGAGTCTCCGGCTTCCAGGCTAACCTGTCCAAGATCGATTCCGACATATTCCTTTTCGCCCATTGCACAGTTCCCCTCAATATGGTGTCTTCTTACTGCTACGACACCCACTTTGAATCAGGTATTGGCGTTGCCCTGCACGGGATTTTGCCCGCAGGTCCCGCCCGCGTGTTCAAACTCGGAGCCGACCTGCAGAACGCGATCGACGTGCCCGTGGAGATACTTGACAACCCCTATGGCCCCAATCTCTGCCGTACCCAGATCCTGGTGCGCGGAGACGCCTCCCTGCGGCGTTACATGCTCCGCAGCCCTCTGGGTAATCATCATATAATTGTGCCAGCGTAGAATGAAGTACGACGTTTTTCTCAGTTACTCCCGTAAAGATTCGGCCAAGGCCGACGCCGTTTGCGAGGCGCTTTCCGGGGCTGGAATCAGTTTTTTCATTGACAAAGAAGGCATCAGCGCCGGAGAGAACTTCCCCGAAGTGCTTGCCTCCACCATAGACGAATCCAGGGTCTTCCTGCTTATGGCAAGCCGGAACTCCTATCAGTCCAAATTTACCAAGGCCGAGCTGCTTTACGCTTTCAATCACATGCGCAGCGGCTGCATCCTCCCGTATATCCTCGATGATACTCCCATGCCACAGGATCTCGAATTCCTCCTGGGCAATGTCAACTGGGTTTATGAGAGCAAGTGCCCTGTATCGCAGCTCCCCGATAAGATACGCCACATCCTGGACAGTCCCGAGACGGGCACTATCGGTGGCCGTAAAGTGCGCAGCAAGTGGCCGTTACGCGTAGTCCTCGGGCTCGTTGCGGTTGCCTTGTTCGCCCTCACGGCAACCATGTTTTCGCAGCGCAGCAGCAAGTCGGCCGCCCTTGCGGATTACCAGAACTACGAACGGTACATCTGCCGTGCGGACTCGCTTATTGACTCCGCCGCCCTGCTGGGCTCGCTCCCCAACACCCTTGAAACCACCTGTGACCAGATTGCAGCCCTGAAGGGAGCCTTGGCGGAAGTACAGAAGGCCGACAGTATCAAAGCCATCCACGCTTCCGACGAGCACATAGCCCTTTTCAGCACCAACACCGAGTCGCTCGTGCGCTGCGCCGAGTCGCGTCTGGATTCCATGCATACTGCATGGAGCAACTATGCAAGAGAGTCGTACAGCCTTTACAAGGCAACCCGCAGTGCGTCCGAGCGCCAGAACGTGCTGGACTGCATAGGGCATGCCCTCTCAATTAAGCCCAATCCCAGCCTTGAATCATTGAAACAAACGATATCAGCCAAATGAAAAAGCTCATTATCTTATTGATGCTCACATTGTTGGCATCTATCCCGATGTATGCGCAGAAGTCCTTCGACATGCGGTACAACGAGGCAGTACAGTACTATACCCAGCACCAATACGACAATGCCATCAAGGTTCTTGAGGCAGCCAAGAAGAGCCCCGGGGTAACCAAAGACCAGGTGTCCAAGGCAACCAGGTTCATCAAGCAGTGCCAGGCGTCAAAGCAGAAGATGGCCGACTTGACTCTGTCCAAAGAGTCGGTCTTCTTCCCAGGAACCGGCCAGTCCGACAGCGTATATGTGACCGCAGGTAAAGGCTGGGAGATTACCTCCCATCCCGAGTGGTGCGCCGCCTGGAAAGACGCTGACATCATCTACATGAAGGCCCAGCCCAACGAGTCCAAAGAGTCCCGCCAGGGAGTGATTGAGGTTACAATGGGAAAGGAGCGCACAGCCTATGTGCTTGTAACTCAGGATAAACGCCAGAATTACAGCTGTCCTGTACGCATCCACACCGTTCCCGGCAGGGCCATCATATATGTGGACAGCAACCCCGGAATGCTCACCGAGGACTTCACCCTTGGCGAGGGCCGTCACAAGGTAGTGATCGAGAAAAGCGGCTACGTGCGCAAAGACACCACCCTGGTAGTCGACTCTTCCAATTCTGCCGGAATGACCTGCCTGGTCAAGCTGGTGCCAACATTCGCCACCCTGTCGGTAGACATCCAGCCAGCTGAAGGATACACTTTCGATACACCTGCGATGCTTGACATCAGCGGCAACGAGGTCAACCTTCACCCCAGCATCATCAAGAGTTTCAATGTCGACCAGGAGCTCAGCTACTACAGCCTGTACGAGGACAATATCATTCCCCTCCATCCCGGTCAGTACATAGTAAAAGCTTTTGCCGATGGCTTCAAGCCCGAGACGAGGAACATCTCGGTGGAGCGTGGCGGCATACTAAAGGCCGATTTCGTGCTTGAGCCTATCTGCGGCACACTTTCCGTAAAAGACGAGGAAAATGCCGCCGATGCCCTTGTATTCGTGGACGGAGTCGAGGTGGGCAGTATTCCCGTGACCGACCTGGTACTCAAAAGGGGCAGGCATGTGGTCAAAGTTGAGAAGCCGGGCCTGATGTCCGAGAAGCCGCAGTATGAGGTGGATATTGAAGAGGATACCAGCACCGATCTCAAGGTGTCCATGCAGCACTACAGCGTGTACAAGATTACTTCCGAGCCCCTTTACTGCAAGGTGTTCATGGACGGAAAGCCCGCCGGAACGGCTCCGCTCGACCTGGTCATGTTTGACGGAACCCACCAGCTGCGCTTCGAGAAGACAGGCTATTTCCCTCAGACCCAATTTATTACCACCGACCTTAAGAGTCCCGCCCATGAGCTCTCCGTCGAGTTGCAGAAGGCCTTCCCGCTGCTGGTAACGGCCGACAAGGACAGCCTCGGAATCTCGATAACCCAGAATGGTGGCAAGACCATCTTTGCCCGTCCTTCCGAGGATAAGACGCCTACCGAATTGTACCTGCCGCTTAGCAAGAAGCCGTATCACATCGAACTTATCCGGGCCGACCGGAAAAAGGCGTACCGCGGCAACTTCATGTTCAATAATCCACGCCGCGACCACGTCAACTACCTTACATGGACAGACGGCCCTGCAGTTCTGTCCGGGCAGTATTATCTGGTAAGGCCGCCTGAGATTGATGGTTGGAGCCCAATAAAAAAGCCATATTACCGTATCGCTGATGTCAATCTCCTGAGGTTCAAGGTGCTTCCTGGCCTGTCAACTAGCCTTGCCAAGGGAGCCTTGTTTGTCCAGAGTGATGCCAGCAGCATCTACTATCCTGCCACAAGCGACGACAAGCTGGAGATGAAGGAGGGCGATGAAGGCTATAAGAATGTTACTCTGATTCCTGCACTTTCGATTGTATTCCTGAATGGCGAGTTCAGGATCGGAGGTGGAATAATGCAATACTGCGATGTCAACTTGCTTGCATCGTATGCATGGTATCCCAATCTGTCCAAGGTTCTGACCTTCACCCACATGTCTGGACATGATGCCTTCCTGGGCCTGGAGCTGAACAGCAGGATACCCGTTTTCAACGTAAGCCTGAGGGCGGGACTCCAGGCATACTACGGCAAGGCAAATATCGCCCGGCCCAACGCCATAGCCTCCGGCGGCATTGAAAACCGCTATGTCACAGTAGATTATGTCGTTCCTGTCAATGCCATGCAATTTGTAGTCGGAGTGGCATTCTCCCTTGGTGCCGGTGAATCCAGAGGGCAGAATATCTTACGGGTGTTCTAAATAATGAAGAATAGCAGGCTTCCATTATGGTCGGGACTCAGGCTTGCCGTACGCCGTTCCCTGTCTGCCGGGGGCGGTATGCAGTTCATCATGCCGGTGTGCCTTTTTGTGCTTGTGTGGCTGGTCTGCGGAGGTCTGTTTGCTGTTCTTGTTCATACAGGGGCAGTGCCGGATAGCCTGTTCTCCAGTTTGCGCACCGACCTTGCAGACAAAGGCCCTTTCGGACAGGCCTTCTATCATTTATTTACTGCCGGAGGCGTCGACGAGATAAAAGGCGGCCCGGGCTGGCTCGTTTCTCTTATCGGGCTGGTGCTTATCGCCCTGCTTACCTCTATCTTTACCAATTATTTCTTTGAGGTGGCGGAAGATTACAAGGAGGGCCGTTCCAATTTCAAGCTCTACGACCATGTGGCGGTATTAGGCTTTTCGGATACTGTTCCTGCCTTGCTAAAGAATATGCTGGAAGGGGAGTACTCGGGATGTTACTTCCTGGTGCTTACTGCCGGCAGCGTGCCTTCCGTGCGCGCGCAGATGGCCAACGTGCTTACTCAGAGGCAGATGCGCAGGGTGATCATACTTCAGGGTGAGATTGATTCGGCCCTGGGAGTGCGCAGGATGCAGGTAGACAGGGCGCAGGAGATTATCGTTCCCGGCGACGGGCGCGGTGACGGGCAGGTACTTGACTGCGTTAAGCTGGCGGCCGGAATGATGCCTTCAGGCAAGCGGATTCCTTGTTATGTTCAATTCGCTTCCCGTACCGCATCGTCGGTGTTCCAGTTTGCCGACATCGACTCCTCAGTAGGAGGCAAGTTGATGTTCGTGCCCTTCAACCGCTTTGAACTGTGGGCGCTTAAGTCGTTGGTAAACAAGTCCGTACATCTTTCGCCGGATGGGCCTCTGCCACTTGAGGGCGCTACTGGCATCTGTGCCGACTCGCCGGCTCATGTTCATCTGGTGATTGCCGGAATGACTACCGCCGGAACAGCACTCGCTCTTACGGCACTTCGCGTCGCCCACTATCCCAATGTGGTTGGCAATCCAGGCTGCAGGACCAGGATTTCTTTCGTACAGAGCGGTATTGAAGCGGGGATGCAGAAGTTGATGGCCGAGTTCCCGTCGATGTTCGCCCTGGCACGGTGGCGTTACTGCAAGGATTCCATGCCCGAATGGCGACTGCCGTCCGGGACAGAGCACCTGGGAGGCGACTTCCTGGACTTCGAGATTGAGTTTATCGACTCCGAGATAACCGGAGGCATGGTGAGGGATTATCTTGCCGGCCTTGCGGAAGATGATCGAATCCGCCTTACCGTTGCTATGTGCCAGGAAAGCCCGGAAGATGCTCTGGAGCAGGCTGTGACCCTCCCCTCCAAGGTTTTGGGCCGTGCCATACAAGTTCTTGTGTATCAACCCCAAAGCGGCACTGTTGCAAACGCTCTTGCCAGCGGATCCACTGTATGCCTGAAACCTCTTCGGACGCTCCGGCCCTTCGGAATGGCGGCGACGGATTTCGACCTGTCCCTTCTTAAGGAGCTTATCCGCGATGCTGCAGGGCTCCATATCGATACTTCCGGAGGCGGCATGGCGTCAAAATCTTCCGCCTCGCAGATGTGGTCCGATGTATACAGTGCATGTCATATCTGGACCAAGGCTCGCAGCGCCGGACCCGATTTTGCACTCTCCCGTGACGTGCTTGCACGAACCGAGCATAACCGCTGGAATACCGAGCAGCTGCTTATGAATTTCCGTCCCCTCACAAAGGAGGAGCAGCAGTCGGTTCTCGATCTGGGGGCTCAGCGCAAATCCGCCCTCAAACGGGGTAGCAGGGCGCATCTGGACATCTGCTCATGGGAGTGCCTCTGCCGTATCGATCCCGATGTGGTTCGCTACGACTATGACATGGTCGATAAGTCCCGGGCCGTTATGGCTCCTGGGCAAGACTGATAAGGATTTCGTCTATTATTCCGGCCACTTTTGACGAGGGGCCGCTGACGTTGTTGGTAAGGATTGAGAAGTAGATTGTCTTGGAGTTGTTGCCGTCGGCCGAAAGGATGTAACCGCTGTAGCAGAGTACCCCGTTCATCGAGCCGCTTTTCATCTTTATGCGCTCTTTAATATCCTCGGAGGCATCTTTCATGCGGTTTTGCAGCGTGCTTTTGCTGCCCGGGGAAGGGAGACTGCGGAGGTAGTCGTCGCGCACTGCACTTGAATCCATCTTGCGCAGGAACCTGACAAAGAACTCCGGGGATACATAGTCTTTGCGTGAGAGCCCGCTGCCGTCCACAAGCTGGCAGGCACCGGTGGTGCGGAGCCCCATTCCGCCGAACAATTCTTCCACTGCTTTTTCGGACAGGGTCCTGTCAGCTTTGCCGTACATGCTGACCGCCAGCATGTTGAACATGGTTTCGGCGTAGAAGTTATTGCTTTCGAAGTTGGTGTCACGGGCGATGTCGCTGAGTTTTGGGGAGCGCCCCGAGCCCAGGACGGTCAAAGTGTTTTGGTCCGGGGCCTTTGTGCCCAGGTCTGAAAACAGCAGGTCGGTGCGGACGAGTCCGTCGGGGGAGACGTCAGCATAGCCTCCGGATACTTCCAATCCGTTGCGCAACAGATATTTATAGAAGTAGTATGCGCAAGTGTAAGCACCGAACGGATTGGAAACTTCCAGCTTGTAGGATTTGCGATCGGCCGGGAAGCTGCCCTGGAATTCGCCCACCGGGCAGTATTCCGAATTCAGGTAGTAAAGGGTGTTGGAGCTGCGGGCCTCGCCTGTGACTGCATGGTTTGAATAGCTCATCCAGGGGGCCTCGGGGTAGAGCACATCCATGTTGGGGTGCTTGCCTACGGCTCCGGGAGTGATTCGGAAGTCCTGGGAGTTCTGGTAGAAATTCAGCCCGGCGGGGCCTGCACCATAGTCGTAGCCCAGGTCCTCTGCTTGCCATGACATTCCGTGAGCGGGGCGCTTGAAGAAGCGCGGGTCCCCAATAATCCTGCCCTTGATGCCCTTGATGCCAGCGGCGTCAAGCAATGCCTTCCAGCTGGCGAATGTTTTGCCGGCGGAGTCGGAGCAGGCTGTCTGGGCTCCTGTAGTAGGATCCCCTCCGCCAAGGATATATAGATCTCCGTTGAGTATTCCACCGCTGATACTGCCGGTGTGGGCTATGGTGGTGGAGAAGCGCCAGCCAGGTCCTAACTGTTTGAGTGCAAGGCCGGTAGTTATCAGCTTGACATTTGATGCCGGAACCATTTTGATCCGGCGGTTGTGTTGGGCCAGAGTGTCTGAGCCGCGTACAGCCAGCACCCCGAAAATACCCGAACGCAGAGGCTCTTTCCGGGAATAATCGGTAACGAGCTTCTGCGTTGCGGTGTTGCGGGTTACCGCCCCGGCAGGCATGATGCACAGCAGGGCGAGAGCCGCGAATATTAAAGCTACGCGCTTCAAGCCTCTTTGCGGACAGCGGCGCTCAGCTTCTCGTAGAGGGCGTCGGTGCGCTCAAGCACTTCCTTGCGGAGGGCGTTGTAGTACTGACGGGGCGCGCTGTCGGGCTTGCCCACCTTGTCGCGGAGCTCATTATAAAGATCGATGGCCTCTTCCATCAGCGATGAAGCCTGGTCTTCAGATACTTTGGAGTTAACTGCCGCCACCAGCGAGCAATCCTCGATAAATGCGCTCAGCACGTAGTCGATGTCTTTTTTGATGTCACGGAGATTCATATCTTTCTTTGTTTTTTACGGGTACAAAGATAGCAATTAATATTCAATT
>CACXCS010000088.1 GCA_902766255.1 uncultured Bacteroidia bacterium | reverse complement strand
TCCGTCGCCGGGCCCGAAAGTGCCGCTCAGCCAAATGATGGTAGGAGTTCCGTTGTACTTCTTGCCTTCTGATTTGGCGCGGGCGAGAAGCCAGGTCTGGAGGGCCTTGCCGTCGTTGAAGTGAAGGATGTTTGCTCCGGTGGCACCTTCTCCTCCGGTGACTCCTGCCGCCTCGGCAAAGCCATACATCTTGGTTGGATCGACAGTACCTGTTGCAGGCGGGTTGGTGCATTCAAGCTCTGCAGATTCCGTTGGCTGGTCGGGATCGTCGGGATCGACAGGGTCGACGGTCTTGCCGGGAGTAAAGATAATCTTGTAGTAGCGGGCTGCGCCTGTTCCCCATACGTAGACATCACCGGGGGTAACATTGTACGTGCAGGACTTCTGCTCTTTGGAGTTGACACTGCCTTCGATGCTTGTCTCAACGCCGTTGTTGCTCAGCACAATACTGCGGATAGGATTGGGAGCGGAAGACCCGGTGTGGGACTCGATGACGGTCACCGTGCCTGCCTCGGTCACGCTGAACTTGAAGCGGTTGCTGGTGGTGCTTCCTGGGTTGCAGGGCTGGAAGTAGGTGGTGCCGTATTTGCTCTTGGCATCTGCTTCGATGCTGAGATTGGCGAATTCCAGAGATACTGCGCCAAGCTCGCTTGTGGCACTGCCAAGTTTGGCGAACTGAGCCTGCCACTCAGCCTCGGAGAAGTCCCAGGTGATGGGTTCTCCAACTTCGGCGGGGTTGTAGACGTCGGCATCTGCTATGTTGAAGGTAAGCGTTGCAATCTTGCCCGTTTCGAACTTGACATCTTCAGGCAATGTTACATTTCGGGAAACAGCCAGGGAACTGTCGTCCGTGACAGCGTCCAGCGTCAGTGTTGAACCGCGCTCCAGAGTAGCGGGATTTGTAATGATGAAAGCTCCTGTTGAGCCGTTTGCCAGCCAGTCAGAGCCATCGTATGCGGCACCGACGTAATTGTACTTCTTGTCGTTTTCCCAACCATCGATGATGGCAGAAGTAACGTTAACCCTCACACGACCGCTCAGGGTGGTGTTAGAGGCGGTAAGTTTTATGCTTTTGATCGATTTACCGCTGAGTTTGTTGCCTGTAGTAGCGTCTGCGACAACCACTTTGACAATTGCCATAACACGGTTGAAGTGGAGCTTGTCGCCGGTTACCGCCTTCTGGTTCTCGACTGTTACATCCAGTTTGTCGGAAATGAGTACGTCGCAGGAAGTGTCGAAGGTGCCGAGATTGTCGATGGCCTGTTCAGGGGCAATGTCGAACTTGAAGATTGCGCCGCTGCGAGCTGCTTTCTTGGGCCTGTGGGCATAGATTGAAAGGGCTCCGTCTTCGGCTTCGATAGATCCGCTGAAGATGCCGGTAGTTCCTTCATCAGCCTCATTGACAAACTTATACTGCTTGGCGTAGTCGTTGTTGATCAGGGGATTGATGTAGATGGAATCCTGTGCGTTCCAGTAGGGCTGCCAGCCGCCTTCCGCCTCCTGGATGAAGGTTTTTGTGGAAGGCTGCTCTGCAGTGATTGTCAGGGGGATAAGCTTGCCTGAACCGGGTGTCTCAAATGCCTCCTTGGGCTGGCATGCCGTTATCGCCACAGCGGCGATGCTCATAAATGAGTAAAGAATCTTTTTCATCGCTGCCAGTGTTTAAAGGTTATAGATATCCCCGGGAGTCAGGAAATCTCCTGCCCCTTCGTCAGTAAGGTCGCTGCCGGTGAGAAGCGCCTGGTTTGAGATGTATTCCTCTGCTTCGCAGAGTGGACGTTGATAATGTATCATGAGTTTATTACACTAATCTGTTAATGGTCGCACCTTAATTATCTGGAGAGAAACGGCCGGATTCTATCCCATTTTGGCAATAATGGCTAAATATGGGAGAGAAAAGGTCTTATTTGCTCCCGATACTGGAAAGATGCCTTGTTGGACGCATTAGTTCTCTTCGTATTCTATTGAAAATATCCTGACATTCTCATCTTTAGAATATAACATGATAGTTCCCTTGGCGGAAGTGGTAAAAGTAACGGTTTTCAGGTCGTCAGTACTACCGGAAACATTCTGGGTATCAGTTGTTTCATCACTGTTAACTTTTATGGTCAAGGCTCGCGGGGTATTTTCCTTACCGGATGCATATAGTACAGATACAACACCGGTTGATTCTGTTGTGAATGAAAAATACTTCTGACTGCTGCCATATTTGCCTCCAGTCGCTACCCATTTATACGCATTACCATTGATCGTTTGATTATTCCATTTTGAACTGCCATTGGTGACCATCGTAAGACCATCCCCAAAATTCCAGACTTGACCGGCTGTAGCCTTTGTGTCTGCTTCCAAACCAGTTATGGCCGTCATCTGTTCGTCAGTGAAAGATGAGAAATCCCATTCATGGCTCTCTTTTGTCACGGTACTTTCTGTCCCGAGTTGATTTACAGTAATAGTTTGTTCTTCATTCTCTCCAAGTTGGAGGTAAATGTATCCAACTTTGGCATCCGCACCGGAATTGGCATTAATAGAATAAGTTATAGTTCCCCCGCTAATGGTGGCGGCGGTAACAACACTTCCGTCAGTTGTCACGGTTACGTCGCTGTCGTTGCAATACCGGAGACTGTACGCGTTTTCTATTGTAAGATTCGAGCCGCCTTCTGCGGGAACATTATTGATTGTGGCTTTTAATACATCCAAGGCAGGCGTCCTCTCTGCCCAGGGAGTACCCAGGTCAAATATTTTGCCGTTTTCAATGGACTTGGAAACAGAACCTGTAAATTCTTCAGTTGCTTCGCCGATAGTGTATTTCACTGTGATAGTGCCGAAACTGGTGCCGCGTGCTGGCGCAAGGAGGTAGTAACTTGAGCCCTTTACGAAAGTTCCGGATGCAGTTACTTCATTTGTTCCGCTATTAGCTTTACTAAATGTACCATCAGCATCGTAAACAGGCCTCTTGCAGGTCCACTGTTGACTGCCGGAGACAGAAACAGCTGTAACATTTTCAAACGGAATCGTCAACTTGATGAATCCAACGCCATATTTGAAGACAAGCTGTTTTTCGCTGTTTGCCTGAGCTAACATGAGGGCGAAACCGGGATCAAAACCGTTCTGTACGGCTGTTTGGCCAGTGAGATCAAATGCAGAATCAATCTCTAATTTGTCGGGAAGAGAGGCGGCCCTGAGATTATACTTTGTATCTGCCGGATATACGGCGAAATACTGGTCGTATTCACCAATAGGATCCTCGGTATTCTCAAACACGGCGCTACGGGTTCCGGCTCCGGATTTGATATTGTAAACTTTGTTATCGTTCCCGCTTTCGGAATAACCGTAAATTCGGATCTTATCGCCATCTGCCCATTTAACAAATGTGCCGTCAAGGGATGTTTTGGTATCGGCAATTGAAACGGAAAAAGTAGTATTTCCACTTTCTGGCATATCATTCACCTCGTCAATAGCCTTGTTGCAAGAAACTAAAGTGACGGAAGCAAATGCAAGTATTAACAATATAACTCTTTTCATAAAGCAATAATCTTTTAATTCCAAGTTATATCTCCGTGAGAGGTTGTACCAAGCTCATCAAGTTCTTCAGATTGTGAGCCTCTTGTCGTAAAACTATCCATCATAAGACCAGATAAAATGACCTCAATTATTCTGGTTGACGGTGTGGCGTAGGCCTCGCGGCTTACAGCGTGTGTGATTGTTTTCATGTTGTATTATACTATTGTGTTTATTATTCTGTTTCAGTGACTATCACGAGCAGGAGCGCTTGCTCGGAAGCAGCTTGCTGTATGGTATATCCGGTGTTCTTTTCGAGTGTGACGATTCCGGAATTGCCGATTTCATCGTATGGAGTGTCGAAAATGGCAAGAGGCGTTTCGGCGCCATCGGCAATGATTCGGATCTTGGCGCTTGTAGCATCGGACTTGCGCCGGATAAACCAGAACTGGACGCTGGAATTTAGAGTGGCGGATGTCTTGAATGTTACTTTGCCTGAGGAGTTAAACTTTACACCCTTCTTTGATGTGTATCCGTTTATGCTCCATTCGGTAATTTTGTAGTCGCCTCCAAGGTCGGCTTTGCCTGTTGCTGTAAAATAAGAACCCGCCTGACCGTCGGTCAAATTAACAGCCGTACTGCTTGAGTCATAATAGAATACATGGGTATGGCTTTCTCCGGCCGAGGCTCCGGCTGCCTGACTTACAGTAATCTCCTTGCTTACGGTCAAAGCTCTGTCGTAGGTGTAAGTCAGTACCACTACGGCGCTGCGGGCGTAGCTCTCGTTGGCAGTTGCGGTCAGGCTCACTGCATCGTCTGAGACCGTTCCTACGGAGAGCCAGTCGCATGCCTCTTTGAGTGAAGCGGAAAGCACGCCGTCTGAAGTGGCGTTGGTAATCTCGTAAGCAATTGACCCGGAAGTAGCTGAGGCTTCCAATGCTACGTCATCGGCAACTATGACAGGACTGAAATCAATAGCGGGGCAGCCGAGGTCGTATATCTTTCCGGAAGTGAGCTTGACTTTATTCAGCGAAGATGTAACAGCCGTGGCCGTTTTGGCTCCTGCAGCATTGAAAGTAAGCGTGAGGCTGCCGCAGTCGGACTGCTTTGTCAGAACGGGCAGGTAATATGTAGAACCCTTCTTGAAGCCGCCCGAACAGCTGAAGTCCATGTAAGGCTTGGCTCCGTTGACCTGGAAGGTTGCTCCAGTTGACATGGTGTAGATCGGGCGTCCTCCCAGACGAGCACTTCCGCTTACCTCAAAATGAATTGATTCAATGCCTTCTTCGGCAATCTGGAGCTTGAAGTAGGCTGCACCGTGGCGGAAGGCAAAGTTGCCGTCAGCATCGCTGACCGCCGTCAGGAATGCTGCTGCAGTAGGGAAGCCTTCTTCTATGGCCTCCTGGGAGAGGACGGGCTCATCAATTACAAGCTGGCCCTGGTCAAGCGCCCAACGGTTTCCTTTAGTGTCGGTCTCTTCGGCGCGCACTGGGACATTGGGGTAAAGAGCGTAAAACAGAGTTTCGGAGGCGTCGGCTTCGGCAATGCTGCCGCTGAATTTTGCGGAGGCTGTACCGATACCTTCGGTAATGCTGAATGTGTACTGGTTACCGGTTGTCGTGGCAATCACGTTGATTTCATCGCCTGCAGACCATATAACTTTGACGCCGTCGAGCTCTGTCTTGGTGCTCTGGGGTGCAGTTACGGTAAAGGTCCTTGCGATAGTCGCTGTTGTATTACCGGCCTCGGGGAACGACTCCTTGTTGCAGGAGACTGAAAGCAGCGTGATGGCTGCAACAGCAAAAGTGAAAAACTTCTTCATACTTCTGTTCTCCTTGATTACCAGGTAATTACTACGCCGCTATCTTCCAGCGCCGGGATCTCGCCTGTGGGGCTCTCTACGAGGAAGCAGTAGGCGTTGACTGCTTCGAGCCACTCTGCCTGCGGGGCAGTATAGGTGTGCTTTGACATATATTGTGTGTATTTATAATGTCACTCCGGATTTGAAGATGGCTATCTCGCGGTAGCCGTTTTTCTCGTTGTTGACAGGGGCCCCGCTGGCTGCGGCAAGCACGGCCTCGATGAAGCGGGGGCCGACTTCGGCCATCAGTTCATCCTGGGCGAGTACCCCGGCGTTGAAGTCGATCCAGCCGGGTTTGTTTTCGAACAATGGTGTGTTGGTGGATATCTTCATGGTGGGGACGAAGCTCCCGAACGGCGTGCCGCGACCGGTTGTGAAGAGCACGATCTGGCACCCGGAAGCAGCCAGGGCAGTAGATGCCACCAGGTCGTTCCCAGGGGCGCTGAGCAGGTTCAAGCCCTTGACGCTCAGGCGCTCGCCGTATTTCAGAACCCCGCGGACTATGCTCTTGCCGCACTTCTGAGTGCAGCCGAGGCTCTTCTCTTCCAGGGTGCTGATACCTCCGGCCTTGTTGCCGGGCGAGGGATTCTCGTACACGGGCATACCCTGCTTGATGAAGTAGTCCTTGAAGTCGTTGATAAGGCTGACTGTCTTGTCAAAGGTGGCTTTGTCCTGGCAGCGGTTCATCAGGATGGTTTCGGCGCCGAACATTTCGGGTACTTCGGTGAGTACGGTGGTACCTCCCTGGGCCACTATCCAGTCTGAGAATTCGCCCAGCAGGGGATTGGCGGTAATGCCGCTCAGACCGTCGGAGCCGCCGCACTTAAGGCCTACGCGCAGTTCGCTCACGGGCACGTCTTCACGCTCGTCCTTTGAACATACTGCATAAATCTCCCTGAGCTGCTGAAGGCCGTACTCTATCTCATCCTTGACCTTCTGAGTTGCAAACATGCGCACGCGGGCTTCATCTACAGGACCAACCAGTTCACGGAAGGCGTCCAGCTGGTTGTTTTCGCAGCCAAGACTGACTACGAGCACGCCGCCGGCATTTGGGTGGTGCACCATGTCGGCCAGCACCGTGCGGGTATTCTCATGGTCGGGCCCGAGCTGTGAGCAGCCGTAATTGTGCGGGAAGGCGACGATCGCATCCACAGAGCTGGCTGCTTCAGGGGAGGTTCCCCCGAGCTCCTGCTTGAAGCGGCTTACAATCTGCTCGCAGATGCCGTTGACGCATCCCACCGTGGGGATGACCCAGATCTGGTTGCGTATGCCTACCTGGCCGTCGGAGCGGCGGAATCCGCGGAAGGTGCGCTTCGTGGCTGCAGGCTCGATTTCTACGAGGGCGGGGGAGTAACTGTACTCCAGAAGCCCTTCGAGGTTGGTCTTGATGCATGAGTGGTCCACCATCGTTCCAGCCTGCGCGGGGCGTGTTACATGGCCGATGGGGAAGCCGTACTTTATGACGTCCTGCCCTTCATCCAGGCTGCTCAAGACGATCTTGTGCCCGCGGGGAATGTCACAAAGGAGTTTGACTCCTTCTACTGTTTCGCCAGCCTGCAGGTCCTGCAGGGCTACGGCCACGTTGTCGTCGGGATTGATCTTTATGTACTTCATACTAGAAGTTGAAATAGTTCTTGGCGTTGTTGTAGCAGATATCTTCAATCATCTGGCCGAGGAAATCCAGCTCGGAGGCGGGCAGCTTGCCATTCTCCACGTCCGTTCCCACCACGTCGCAGAGTATGCGGCGGAAGTATTCGTGGCGGGGGTAGCTGATGAACGAGCGGCTGTCGGTGAGCATGCCCACGAAGCGGCTCAGGAGACCAAGGTTGCTAAGCGCGTTCATCTGCTTGCGCATGCCGTCTTCCTGATCCAGGAACCACCAGCCGGAACCGAACTGCATCTTGCCTGGCACAGTACCGTCGTTGAAAGTGTATGCCATGGTCATCATGACCTCGTTGTCCTTGGGATTAAGGCAGTAGAGTATGGTCTTCGCGAGCTTGTCCTCGCTTGCAAGACGGTCGAGGAACTTGTGGCCTGCCGCTGCGGTGGGCAGGTCGTGGATTGCGTCGAATCCGGTATCGGGGCCTACGAGGCCGAACATCTTGGAATTGTTGTTGCGGATGGCCCCGACGTGGAACTGCTGTGCCCAGCCGGCCTCGGCGTCCATGACCGCCTGGTCGTGGAGGAAAGCGCTGCGGAACTTCTCCAGCTCGCGCGGGCCGGGGGCTATGCCCATAAGCACTTTCTTGAAGATGAGCTCGATTTCAAGCTCCTTG
>CACXCS010000087.1 GCA_902766255.1 uncultured Bacteroidia bacterium | reverse complement strand
GGACTTTTTTTATGCCTATATTTGCCGCCGTTAACCTGCGAGGAGAGATTTGTATGCTTGCAACCTCGCTCTAAAAAATGCTAAAAAATGAACTATCTCTTTACATCGGAGTCAGTCTCCGAAGGTCATCCCGACAAAGTCGCCGACCAGATTTCAGACGCCATCCTTGACGAATTCCTTTCCCAGGATCCCGATTCCAAAGTAGCCTGCGAAACCTTCTGCACCGCCGGTCTTGTGGTCGTCGGCGGAGAAGTACGCTCCGACAACGCATATGTAGACATTCACGACACTGTGCGCAAGGTGATAGCCCGCATCGGCTACACCAAGGCAGAATACGGCTTCGACGCTTCCAGCTGCGGCATAATCAGCACCATACACGAGCAGAGCATGGACATCAACCGCGGCGTAGTGCGCGAAAGCGAGGACGCCCAGGGCGCAGGCGACCAGGGTATGATGTTCGGCTACGCCTCCCGCGATACCGAGGACTACATGCCACTGGCACTCAGCCTTTCTCATGCTCTTCTGCGCGAGCTGGCACAGATACGGCACAATGAGCCGGAGCTCATGCCCTACCTGCGTCCCGACGCCAAGGCGCAGTTTACCGTAGAATTCTCGTCACACCATCATCCGGTAAGGGTTCACACCATAGTGCTCAGCACCCAGCACGACGAGTTCGACACCGAGGAGGCCATGCATGCACGCATCGAGGCAGATGTGCGCAACATTGTTATTCCCAGACTGATAGCCTCGCTTCCAGAGCGCACCGCAGCCCTTTTCAAGGGTGACTGGATACTGCACGTCAACCCCACCGGCAAGTTCGTCATAGGCGGGCCTGCCGGCGATACCGGTCTGACCGGACGCAAGATAATCGTAGATACTTACGGAGGACGCGGCGCCCACGGAGGCGGTGCTTTCTCCGGCAAGGACTCGTCCAAAGTAGACCGAAGCGGAGCTTACGCCGCACGGCATATCGCCAAGAACCTCGTAGCTGCAGGTGTGTGCGACGAGTGCCTGGTGCAGCTGGCTTACGCAATCGGCGTCGCTGAGCCGGTGAGCGTGTTTGTCGAAACTTACGGCAGCGCCCATGTTGAAGGGGGTGACGGCTTCATTGCCTCCAAGGTCAAGGACCTGTTCGACCTGCGCCCCGCGGCAATCGTCCGTCGCTTCGGACTCAAGAATCCCATATTCTCCCCCACCGCCGCCTATGGGCATGTGGGCCGCAAGCCTTACAAGGCCACGGTGCACATCCAGGGGGAAGAACGTGAGGTACAGTTCTTCGGATGGGAGCTGCTGGACATGGTGGAACCCATCAAGAAAGAGTTCGGCCTATGAGCTCCAAAAAAGACAAGCAACACCGCGTTCAGATAAGCAACAAGCGGGCGTCGTTCGACTACGAGTTTCTGGAGCAATACGACGCCGGCATAGTGCTCGTAGGCACCGAAATCAAGTCCCTGAGGGCCGGAAAAGCCTCTCTGGCCGACGCATGGTGCTATTTCAGCGGCGGCGAGCTGTATGTCAAGGGGATGAATATCTCCACATATTTCTGGGCCTCGAAATGGGGCAGCCATGAGCCGGCCCGGGACCGCAAGCTCCTGCTTACGCGCCGTGAACTAAGGCATCTGGAACAGGCCACAAAAACCAAAGGCCTCACGATAGTAGCAGTCCGTGCCTACATAGCCGAAAACGGTTTTGCCAAGCTCCACATCGCCCTTGCCCGCGGCAAAAAAGAGTACGACAAACGCGCCACCATCCGCGAGAAAGACATCCGCCGGGAGCTGGAACGGGGCTAACGGAACAGGGCCTTGACCAGTGCCGGGACGTCGGAGACTTTTACTACTTTGATGCCCGAGGGAGCAGGGGTATCGGATGCGCTGTAAGAACTTACGAATATCTTCTTGAAGCCCAGGCGGGCGGCTTCGGCGATACGGCGGTCGGTCTGGCCTACGGGACGTATCTCGCCGCTCAAGCCCACCTCGCCGGCAAAGCAGCAGTCAAGTGGCAGAGGATAGTCGAAGTTGGAGGACAACACAGCGCAGATTACTGCAAGGTCGCAGGCGGGGTCGCTGACCTTCAGGCCTCCGGCCATGTTAAGGAATACGTCTTTGGCGCTGAGGTGGAAGCCGGCGCGCTTCTCCAGCACGGCCAGCAGCATATTCAAACGCCGCACATCGAATCCGGTGGCGGAACGCTGTGCAGTGCCGTACGCCGCCGACGACACAAGGGCCTGCACCTCGAAAAGTAGCGGCCTGGTGCCGTCCAGCATTGCGGCTATTGCAGTCCCGCTAAGGCCCTCCTCATGCATTGGAATCAGCATCTCCGACGGGTTGGGCACCTCGCGGAGCCCGCTGCCGGTCATCTCGAAAACCGCAAGTTCGGAGGTACTGCCAAAGCGGTTCTTTATGCTGCGAAGAATTCGGTACGAGCCACGGTTGTCCCCCTCGAACTGCAGCACCACATCCACTATGTGCTCAAGTATCTTCGGTCCGGCAATAAAGCCGTCCTTCGTTATGTGCCCTATAAGGATTACCGGCACGCCGCTTTCCTTGGCGAAGCGCAGCAGCATGGCAGCAACTTCCTTGATCTGGCTGACTGAGCCGGGGGTGGAGTCGAGGGCATCGGTGTACATGGTCTGCACCGAGTCAACTATCATCAGTCCGGGAGTAATGGCACGAGCCTGCTCCAGCACCGCCTCGATACGGGTTTCGCAGTAGATGAGGCAGGTGTCGGGGATGCCCTCGGGCGACAGGCGGGAAGCCCTCATCCGGACCTGCCTTTCGCTTTCCTCGCCCGTGACATACAGAGTGCTCAAGGAGTTGCAACCCAAGGGTATCTGCAGACTCAGGGTGGATTTGCCGATTCCTGGCTCGCCGCCAATCAGAATGAGCGATCCCGGCACGATGCCGCCTCCCAGGAGACGGTCAAGCTCCCCGACTCCGAGCAACAAGCGGGGCTCGGAAGCAAGATCTACATCGTTGAGTTTGCGGGGCTTGCGCTCAGTACCGGCGACATGGCCCGTGCTTTTGGACTGTGAGCCTTTGCTGCTCTCGGCGGGAGCTTCCACCATGGTGTTCCACTCCCCGCACGCCGGGCAGCGGCCCATCCACTTTGGGCTTTCGTTGCCGCAACTGGTGCAGAACCAAAGGGTCTTTGCTTTACTCGCCATCCTGAGGGAAATAATAGGGACTCTTAAGTATGGACTTGACACCTTTGCCGCAGTCGATATTGCCGAGGATGCGCGATGCGCACACCACCTCGCGGCCGTACTCGGTCAGAGTGTTGATGCGAACCTTCTGCGAAGAATGCACTATCTTTCCGTCACCCAGATAAAGGGCCACGTGGGTAATCTTGAGCGGCTTCTTGCTGCCAAAGAATAGAAGGTCGCCGGGCTGCCACTCCCCGTCCTTTACAGGTGTGCCTACACTTTTCTGTTCACGGCCGTTGCGGGGCAGGATTATGCCGTTCATGAAATAGCAGAACTTGACCAGGCCACTGCAGTCGAAGTGTTTTATACTGTTGCCTCCCCACATGTACGGGGTCCCCACGAAACTGCAGGCCAGCGAAGTGATCTCGCGGGCACAGAATGACCGGCCCACAGGCTCGTCGGTTGACAGACCGCTGCGGCTCTCGGCCCAGCTGCGGAAATCCATCACCTGATGCTTCAGAACCCATCCGCTGCGGCCGTCGGGGAGGATTACCTCGACCCAGCCGTCCAAGCTCTTGCCGCTCTGGCGGACCAGGTCTCCCATGGTAAAATCGCACAACGGAGCACTGCCTTCAGAGGGCTTCTCGCGTATTCGTGCATATTCCGCCACGCATATCCACTTGGCAGCCTTAAGGTAGTTATCCTTCTCTTCATCAGTAAGATATGTCAGGCCCATTTCAGTCACCCAGCCGGTGTAGTCCTCGGCGGTAACCTTGACCCAGTATCGATTGGTTTCGCCGGTGGTCTGCACCAGGGCGCCCATAAGCATCTGATTTTCAAGAGGAGCCTCATAATCGGGGTTCAGCCTCATGAAGGTGGACGACAGCGTAACTACCGCCCAGGTAAGAATCGAAGTCAGTATCATAACTGCAAATTTAATAAAATTTATATCTTTGAAGAAAGATTGGAACTGATATAAAAGATACCGTGCTCCCCTTTACATAGTCGTGGCGTATTTTTTGTCTATATTTGCCTGGTCATATAGTTATATTCGTATGAAACTACTGTTTAAATTCTTGATTGTTATGACTTTCTGTGCAATCGGAACCTCCTGCTTCGCGCAGGCCCCGAAAGGCAGACTGACCTATTGCAGCTACTCCCGTACCGGCGCAGCCGGACTGGGCAAAGACTACTGCGAGCTGATTGCCGACCCTGGAAAAACACCCAAAGTGGTAGTCGCACTGGACCTGGGTAACAGATTCGGAAAGCCTGAAACCCATGCTGAATATGAGGTCGGAGAGGAATTAGTGGACTCTCTCAGCAAGATGCTCGCCGACGCTAAAGTCTATAAACTCAACGGGTATAACGTTGACGAGCATATAAGTGGCGGACATTCTTACCGTATCTATCAGGAATACGACTCCGGAGAGAAGATCAACGCCCGCTGGTACGGCCACAAAATCAAATCGGAAGCCCTGTCCGCATACCACATGATAGAGGCATTCTTCCGGCCATGGCGTACCCAGGCAATACGGGAGAATGACCCGGCCGTCATCTTCGAACTTGAAGCAAAGCGCGTGGGAGGCCGTGGAACCGACCATTTCCTACTGCTTGCCCAAAACGGTTTCCATCCGCGAGTCATTTACGACCTCAACGTTGACAACCGCCTTAAAAAAGAGGAGGTGCATGAACAGTTTAACCTTGAGTCAGAAGAGGACATTCAAAAGGTCAAGCAGTTACAGGATGATCTGATTGCATTGGGGGCCCTTGCCCTTGGAGACTACAATAAGGACGACGCCCTGGAAGGCGGCACAATCTATTCTATCAATCTTACATATGCTTCCGGTGCAAAACAGAGCCTGTATTGGCACAGCCATGAAGTCGAGCCCAAGGCCCAGGCCGTTTACGACCGAATACTGGAGTTCTTCAAGCCGTGGGCGAAGTAACTGCGGGTTGTTTTATTACAGAGCCGATTTTTTCCATTCGGCGGGGCTCATGCCGGTTTGGGCACGGAAACAACGGAAGAAGGTCTTTTCGTTGTTGAATCCGGATTCTTCCCATACCTCGACGGATGGCAGTTCCGGGTGCTCGCGCATCAACTTTTGAGCATATTCGACCCGGTAACGGGCGATGAATTCAGGGAACGATACGTTCAACTGCCCGTTTATGCAGGCCGATATGTATGTGGCGTTGGTGCCCAGTTCGCGGGCGATGTCGGCTATTTTCAAATCTTTGACAAGATAGAGCTGCTTCTGTTCGACCAACCCTGTAATACGGGTGAGCAGGTCACTTTTTTCAGGAACGTTTTCTTTGGGCTGCTGCTGGGCAGACGGCTTCCGAAGGAAAAGCAAGAGGCCCCATCCCCCAAGTAAACAGAAGATAATCAGCAGGACCCACCAAGGGAATGCCGTCTCCTTGGATACTTCTTCTGTATGAAGAATGAAGGCCGTTGCGCTTGGGTAATAGTTTTCATCCTTCGGCAGCCCCCCTACAACAGCGATGCGCCCTCCCGGCAGAAGCACAGGACTCATGTTGGCAGAAGCCAGGACTCCCTCAGGTAAATCGGCCCTGTACAAGGTCTGGGGGGCCTTGCCACCCCTGAGCGCCATCTCATATTCTACCCTGACGGCATAAATACGCCCCGTGCCGGGAACTATCCGAAGCAGCCAGACGCACTTCCGTGCCCTGTCGGCGAGCATGAACGGGTAGCGGGAAAGGGGTTCCCCCTCCGGTCCGACCATCGGTATGGGTATCTCTGTTTCAAGCACAGAGAACTCATCTCCGATTACTTTGATGAGGCCCGCCTGTCCATCCGCCTTACGGAGGGCGGGGAAAAGCCATGCATAGCCGCCCACGGTTTCGTCGCCTATGAAGAAATGGTCCATCCTGCAGCAATCCGCTGGTATCCATTCTTCCCAGTCGCGTAGCAGCGGGACTTCAAAGGAATCGCCGTGCAGACGTTCCGCCACAGGATCCAGCTCTTCATCATGCGTCCCTTTACAACTTAGGATGAGGGCATTGTCCTGGGAGGTCTGTAATATCAGTGGACTGGTCCGCTGCCAGACGGCTCTGCGAATGGCGGCCGGGCCGCCGGACACGGAATAGGTGGAGATATAATCGGCATGATACCAGTTTCCGCTGACGACCACTGTGCCGTCGGACAGAAGCGCAGCGCTGGACCTTGTTCGTCGCTGGTCCATAATTGGAAGCGGGGTAAGCGTATGCGTGAAAGGGCTGTATATTTCCACTCCCTGGGTCTGGCCCTCACCGAAAGGCCCTGCACAGCCGCCCCCTACCAGCACTTCCCCGGATGGCATGACAACGCCGAAGCCGAAATCATGCGGAAAGAATGTTTCAAGCAAATGCCACTTGCCCTCGCTGTAGTACTCGGCAGTGGCCGTCGGGATAAAGCCTGTGGTATGGCCGCCGATGACCGTGAGCTCCCCTCCTACATATGCCAGTGTATGTGCATGCCGTGGAATGTTCAGGTCCGGCAGCATCTCAACGTACATCTCCTTCACGTCCTGCCCGCCCTGGCCGGCAGCCTCCCCACCGGAGGCCACCAGCATGAGAGCGAGGAACATGACATACAACGGCTTCATCTTTACAAAGATAGAAATTATTACAATTTAGGCGCGAAGGTCCAGGTATCGTTTTCAGCGACGGTGGTAGAAACAGTCCGCTGGAGATTCGGAAGCGACGTCCAGTCCACGGTAGATGGGTCGGTAAGATAACCCGTCATATCCAGGCCGTCAATAGTCAGCGCCGCCTTGACATCTCCTGATGCGAACATGAATGCAGCGGTCGCTCCCTGTATGAGCGTAAGGCTGGTAATGCCCTCGGTGATGGTTATTGCGTCGCATCTGGCCGGATTGCCGAAGCCGTTGAAATGAATGGCGCCAAAACCGGACTGCTCCGTACTGGACGTAATTGTTCCACCCGAAAAAACGATGCTCCTTGTCCAGGCCGGCAGTGACCATCCGCTTCTGTGCCAGGAAGCACCAATTCCGGGGCCTATGTGTCCGATGGCGTTGACCGTACCGCCGCTGATGGTCAGAGTGCCGCCGGTCAATCCATCGTTGCTGTGGACGCAGATACCCGCCACCGTAGCTTCAGGACCACCCCAGAAGGTGCTGGCCCTGGTCTGCTCAGCCGTAACCGTGCCGCCGCTGATGATCATATCGCCACCATTTACATATATTCCGAGCGCGTCTCCCCTGGCCACGACGGTTCCTCCGGAGATCGTGACTGTCTTTTCGGCGTAGATTCCGGCATAATTATCAGTAGAAATGGCATTTACTTCACCTCCGGAGATACTCAGGTTGCCGGCGCTGATCGCCCGGGTTGATCCAACACCCACAGTAAAAGTATATGTTCCACTTTCGATGATAACGTCGGCATTATTGTTTTCACATACCAATGCTCCGGTGCAATAGTATGCTGTCACGTTCAAAGACCCTTCTCCCCGGAACGTTACTGCGCTGCCTTCCTTGATGAACAAAGGAATTTGATCATCGCCGTTGTAGATGCTGTTCGATCCCTTTGACACAACGGTTGCATCGCCATTCAGATTCAGCATGTAAATGGAAGCGTCTTCAAGGGTAATTACTGAGCCGCCACCTTCAACAACGACAGTCCTGTTGGTTTTACTTCCGATCAGACGGGCATTTACTCCCGATGGAATTGTCACCGTCTCCGTAGTGGATGCCAGGTCGACAACCAGCATAAAATCATTTACTCCCAAGGAAATCGTGGTAATACTGCTGCGGCCGACCACAATGCCGTCCTTTGCCGTACGGGTCTGGGAAAGCCCGTCGGTGGTTTCGACGGATATGGACAGGCCTGTGTAGCTGTTCTCAGGGACGGCCAAATAGAATGCTGTAGGTTCTGTACCAATGGCAACACCTTCCTCGCCGCAGTCGAGAGTAACACAGTCCGAGCCGGATACGGCGGCCACATAGTTATCGGCTACGAGCGTTGCAGCATTGCTGATGGCTCCGCTCATTCCCTGATCGGCACCAAGGACAATCCTGCGAACTTTCTTTCCGGTCTGTGTGGTGCTGATATTCAGCCGTATGATGCCACAGATATTCTTGAATGCCAGACTGTTATTGCTGCTCTCGGCGTACATGGGAGAACCGGAGATATTGCCTGCAATATAGTCTTGAGTTCCCGGCAAGGACGGTGCCCCTTCGTTATAGATAGAGGCCGGATACCAGGCTTTATAGGGCGAAGCGGCGGCATCGGCGCCAGAATCCTTTGTAAACTCAGCCAGCGTAGAAGTGCTGCTTGTGGAATACACTCCTACATTCGCATAACTGTCTATGATGGTAATCATATCGCCGCTGTTCCACACCACGTCATAGCCGTCAGCGTTCTGAGACAGGGCGGTCTTGGTGTCCGGGCTTTCCGTTGTAGCAGTGAAGACAACCGACTGAGCCTCCGGCTGGTTTCCTTCTATATTCAACTCCTGATTGCAAGCGGTCAGGAAGGCAGCGGCAAGAGCCGTCAAGATAATGATTCGTTTCATACTGCAATCCTCCCTAATCAAAAAATTCATCTTCGTAGCTGTTACCTTCTTCGAAAGTCTCGGTTTGTCCGGAGGTGCAGATTACGCACTCCTCAACCACTCCGAAAAACCTGATCGAAGGGGCTTCGTAAAATTGACTTCTCTTTGCTTTCATACTGTCTTTAATTTATTATTGAATAAATGTACCACAATGCATTCATCGGCATCGGGACATTTTCAATAAACATTGAGGACAATTCTTTAAAAGCAGCATTTGCTGCATCCTGTAGAGCCATTATCCGCCCAAAGAGACATCGCGGACCAGGTTTACTACGCCTCTGTGTATTGTTTTCGGTAAACAATACAGCATTAACTGCTTCGGACTGCCGAATAGTGCTGCGATCCCCTTGTTTAAAGTGGGGGATAAAAGCATTATTTATCACTATTCGGCTCACCGGCAAGTTTTAGTGTTGGATCCGATGGCCTGCTCACGGGAGTTTGTGTTGGATCAGCAGCGAAATGTTTGTCATCCGGCGTTCATCCCCGGGCCAGACAGGTTTAGTGAGCACCGCGGGCAAGGTGTCGAAAAACCCCGGGCACCTTGCCCGCGAATAGCACTTACAAGTGCCTCTGCGCCATATTGCCGGGCAAGGTCCCCCACTAAAAATATGCACCTTGCCCGCTGAAGGCAAAATATCGCTGCCGCAGTGCTCATAGCAGGCCGGAGCCCCAATGTTTTACTCTCCAGATAAAGGTTGCCGGGCCCGGGAAAGCGAATCTTGGGCCCGGCAACAGGAAAACTCGTC
>CACXCS010000086.1 GCA_902766255.1 uncultured Bacteroidia bacterium | reverse complement strand
CTCGACCTCCGGCGTGACAGGCCGGCATTCTAACCAGCTGAACTACCGCACCAAGTGCGCTGGTCTGCGTTAAACGCGGATGCAAATGTACATATTTTTTCTGGATTTGCAACAGTTCTTTAAATATTTTTTAAAAAAATAATGAATCGGCTTTGTCGGTATACAATATTCCGTCCAGGTGATCGCATTCGTGCTGGAAGATTATGGCGGAGAATCCTTCGATAGTTTCGGAACAACGCTCTCCGCTGACAGGATCCGTGTAGCTAATAGCAACGTTGCTCCAGCGTGGAACTATACCCCGCTGGCCTGGTACAGACAAGCAACCCTCCCGTCCTTTGACAATAGATCCGAAGAGGCTGTCAATGCGTATGTTGGCATAACATTCGAAAGGCTCGCCAGGTTTGTCGAAACGCTGTACGCACACCATGCGGCGGTTTATTCCCACCTGTGGAGCAGCGATTCCGACACCGTCCTGGGACGGGTCTTTAACGGTGTAAAGCATAAAGTCGGCAAGACGCTTGAAGCGTTTCGAAGAGAGGTCGGCGCGTTTGAAATCCTGACTTACTGAACGGAGCACGACGCTGTCCCGGGGCATGATGCAAACGTACATCAATGAGTCGGAAGAGTCGATGATCATTCGCTCCTGTGGAGTCCATGTACTGCATGAAGCCAGCAGCAGGCATAGGGTAAGAAATCTTAATTTCATATTGGCAGTCAATCAATTGGGTAGATTCCGGCACCAACAAAGCTGATCAGGTCCTCGGGGCGGATGCGCAACTGAAGCCCGCGAACACCGGCACTTACATAAATATAATCATACAGCAGGGCTGACTCATAGATATATGTCGGAAATGACTTCTTCATGCCGATAGGGGAGCAGCCGCCCCTGATGTATCCGGTTAGAGGCTGAAGTTCGCGGACGTGTATCATAGCTGCGGATTTGTTGCCTGAGATGCGGGCAGCGGTCCTAAGGTCAACCTCCATGTCGCCGGGCATCACGCACACGAACAAGCCATTCCTGTCGCCTCGGAGGACAAGAGTCTTGAACACAGTCTCCAGCGGCTCGCCAAGTTGCGCGGCCACGTGTCCGGCGTCAAGATTCTGCTCGTCAACCTCATAAGGTATGAGGTCGAACTGAACTCCGGCCGCTTCAAGCAGCCTGGCGGCATTGGTTTTGGGAATCTTGGCAGCCATGGTAACAAAGGTAATACATTTTTTGTTAACTTTGTGGAACAGAGTATGTCCAGTCAGGGGAAAATAATTATTAAGGGCGCGCGGGTCAACAACCTCAAAAACGTCACCATAGAAATACCTCGCGGCAAGCTGGTTGTCGTCACCGGTATATCCGGCAGCGGCAAGTCGAGTCTTGCCTTTGACACCCTTTTTGCGGAGGGGCAGAGGCGCTTTGCCGAGAGCCTTAGCTCTTATGCCCGCCAGTTCCTGGGCCGCATGACCAAGCCCGATGTAGATGGTATCGAGAATATTCCTCCCGCTATTGCCATAGAGCAGAAAGTCAATATCCGCAACCCCAGGTCAACCGTGGCAACCACTACTGAAGTTTATGATTATCTGCGTCTTATCTTTTCCCGCGCAGGTAGAACATATAGTCCGGTCTCGGGTAATGAAGTAAAGAAAGAGGGAACTGCGGACGTCCTCCAGTGGCTCGAGTCCAACAACGGCCGCACTCTATATATCCTCGCCGACCTGGGTTGGCGGTCTCGTAATGACCGGACGGAGTTGCTGCTTCAGCTCAAGGAAGATGGATATAACCGTCTATGGGCAGACGGCCGGCCCGCCAAGATCGAAGACATTCTGAAGAACCAGTCCAATCCTGAAGAAGCCTGGCTGCTGATTGACCGTTTCAGCTCGTTGGAAGACCGTCAGAGGCTTCTTTCCAGCCTTGCTGACGCTTTCTCTCGTGGGAACGGGCTTATGGCTATAGCTTCTGAAGAGGGAATACTCAGGCAGTTCAGCAGCCGCTTCGAGCTTGACGGAATAAAGTTCCAGGAACCGGACGATTACCTGTTCAGTTTCAACAGTCCGCTTGGTGCATGCCCCGAATGCGGAGGACTTGGCAAGATAATAGGCATCAGTGAGGATCTTGTAGTCCCCGACAAGACTAAAAGCATCTACGACGGAGCCATAGCATGCTGGAGAGGGGAAAAGATGGGCTGGTTCAAGGATCACCTTGTCCGGCTTGCCCCGGATTTCGGGATCGATGCGTTCAAACCCTACTGTGAGCTTACTGATAAAGAAAAAGACATCATCTGGAACGCCCGCTCCATCCGTGATGACGAAAACAGCCTTATAGGTATCAACGAGTTTTTCGAATGGGTTGAAACTCAGCGCTATAAGATCCAGTACAAATATATGCTGAGCCGTTTCAGCGGCCGCACTACCTGCCATGCATGCAAGGGGTCGCGCCTTCGCAAGGAGGCCCTGTGGGTTAAAGTCGGCGGCAAGAATATCGCTGAACTTCTTAACATGAATGTTCTCCAGCTGCTTGCCTTCTTGGAAAACCTCCAGCTAGACACAAACGAGCAGGCAGTTACTGCTGAGCCCAGGGCAGAGATAATCTCCCGTCTCCGCTGCATCGACGATGTCGGGCTTGGGTATCTGACACTCAACCGTGCCTGCAACACACTCTCAGGAGGGGAGAGCCAGCGTATCAACCTCGTTACAGCCATAGGCTCAAGCCTGGTTGGCTCGATGTACATTCTGGACGAACCGAGTATCGGTTTGCATCCACGTGATACTGAGCGTCTTATAAAAGTGCTCAAGCGCCTTCGCGACCTTGGCAACACCGTAATTGTGGTTGAGCATGACGAGGAAATAATCAGGGCTGCAGACTGGCTTGTGGATATGGGGCCACGGGCGGGAGAATTCGGCGGAAAGGTGATTTATGAAGGATATCCCGGCAACTATTCCAACGCCCAGTTGGAAACATCCCTTACCCTGCAGTATCTGGACGGAGTGCGCCATCGCTATGTGCGCTCACGCCGTCCATGGCAGTACAGTATTACCGTACAAGGGGCACACGAGCATAATCTGAAAGACATAGATGTAAAGATTCCGCTGGGAGTCCTTACTGTTATTACCGGGGTAAGCGGTTCGGGAAAATCCAGCCTGGTGGGCGATATACTGTACCCGGCGTTGAACCGCCGTATTAACGACAGCGGGGACCTGCCAGGGGTCTTCCGTGGGCTCAGCGGCAATCTGGACCGCATCCAGCGAGTGGAATATGTTGACCAGAATCCTATAGGCCGCAGCAGCCGTTCCAATGCCGTTACATATCTCAAGGCATACGATTCCATACGAGACCTGCTTGCGGCACAGCAATATGCCAAAATCAATGGTTTCGGTCCCAACTATTTCAGCTTCAACCAGGATGGCGGCCGATGCCCGGAGTGCCAGGGCGAGGGCGTCGTCAAAATCGAAATGCAATTCATGGCCGACGTTACCATGGTCTGTGACGAGTGTGGCGGTACGCGTTTCAAGCCGGACGTGCTGGAAGTACGTTATCGCGGCAAGAATATTGACGATATACTTAATATGAGTGTATCCGAAGCCTCTGCTTTTTTTGCCGAGGGCCCCGAGCCGGAGGCACGCGACGTTGTCGACAGACTCCAGGCCCTGTTGGACGTAGGACTAGGTTATATACGCCTTGGACAGAGCAGCAGCACACTTTCCGGGGGAGAAAGCCAACGCATCAAACTTGCTTACTTCCTGAATCTGAGCCGCAGGGATAAGAAAGCAGAAAAGATCCTTTTCATTTTTGATGAACCCACCACCGGGCTGCATTTCTACGATGTTGAAAAGCTACTCAAAAGTTTCGACGCCCTTCTGGCCGCAGGTCATTCGCTGGTGGTGGTTGAACATAATCCTGATGTAATCCGCTGTGCCGACTGGATCATTGACCTTGGTCCCGATGCCGGAGACCAGGGAGGGCAAGTGGTATTCGAGGGCACGCCTGAGGATATCAAGTCGGCACGGACATTTACTGCTCAGTACTTATGAAATCAAAGCTTTACCAGTTTGTGAAAGGCCGCATAGGCCAGTTCAAGCGAATAGAGGAGGCGTGCCGCGGAGTTGACAACATAATATGGGTTCATGCCGCATCGTACGGCGAGTTTGAGGAGGCTCGTCCGGTAATTGAAGCCATAAAGCGCCGTGAACCCCGGTACAGGTTTATGGTAACTTTCTTTTCGCCTTCGGGATATGAACACCTGAAAGATGATCCAATCGCCGATTTTGTATTCTACCTCCCTTTGGATACCAAACGGAATGCCCGGCGTTTCCTGGATCTTGTGCGGCCGGAAATGGTAATCGTTTCCATCAGTGATTACTGGTTGAATTTCCTGCATGAGATACGCTCCAGAAGCATTCCCGCTTTTCTTGTTTCAGCGCGCTTCCTGCCCGGAATGGCATACTTCAAGCCGGTCGGTAAAATGTATCTGGATGCTTTCAAGACTTGTTTTACCAAAATCATCGTTAATGACCCTTCCTCTCTTGAGGTACTTCAGAATGCAGGTCTAAGCAATATTTCACTTGCTGGAGATCCCAGGATGGACAGGGTGAACGCAATAGCTGCCGAACCTTGGTCGGATGCACTTGTGGACAAGTGGTGCCAGGGACGGAAGGTGTTCGTGGCCGGGAGTACTCTTCCCGATGAGGACGATGAATGCATAATAGCGGCAGCTAACTCCAATCCTTCTGATAAATTTCTTGTTATTCCGCATGAGCAGGGGAAGGCGCAGCTTCAACATCTGATAAGTTCAATCAAAGGAAAGACGATCCTTTATACCGATCCGGGCCAGGAACCCCAGAGTGCCCAGGTTTTGATTGTGGATACTGTGGGCATGCTGTCCCGTCTTTACCGTTATGGCTTTGCCGCTTTTGTGGGTTCCGGATTCAGCGGAGAATCCCCGCACAGCGTCATCGAGCCGGCGGCTTATGGCGTTCCGGTCTCGTTCGGCCCCATTTTTGGCACCCAGATGCATTGTGCCAAAATGATAGCTGCCGGAGCCGCTTCGGCCGTTAATGACCGTGATGATTTTTGCCGGTGGTATGCCGGTCTGAAATCGGATTCTTCAAAACTGGCAAGCATGAGCAATGCTGCTTTAGCCTACTGCCAAAAGCAGAGCGGAGTTGCTGAAACCATTGCGGACATGATATTGATTTCCGGAAAATAATAATAAATTTGTAGTCTATGCGTCATAATCTACAAATAGCCGCATTGCTCCTGGCGGCACTGTTTTGGTCCTGTTCTCAAGAACAAATGCCCGAATTTGACAATAACGGACAGCTCGTCGATATGTACCTGAATGCATCCATGGTTTCATCTAAAGTGAATCTGGATGCCAATATGGTTACTCCGCTTTGGCAGGAGGGAGACGAGCTGGCAGTGTATGACGGCATGTCGTTGAAACGCTTCCAACTGGTTTCGGGTGCAGGGACCAGGTCCGCTGTTTTCCAGGGCAAGGCATATTCAGGAGCCAGCACCTTGACTGCAGTTTATCCTTATTCTGCCGCAAAATTATCGGGGGGTAAGGTTACATATTCGATTCCCACAAACCAGACTGCCTCTGCTCCCGGTGCTGATCCGGCGGCTTTGGTCATGCAGGCGAAAGCTGCTCCCGGAGCAACACTTAAATTCTCCAATATTACGTCCCTGTTGAAGTTTACGGTTCCTGCATCCGTCAGGCGCGTAATGTTCTATCTTGATGATTACCAGGCGAGTTTGGAGTTGCCTGGCGTTGCCGGCACGTATGCATTGGCAATCGAGCCCGGTGTCTTTTCTACCGTCAAGGCCCTGATCGTCACGAACGACGGCAGCTTTATCATGGAGTCGGACAATATGCTCATGATCGATGAAGGCCACAGTATTTCCATGGGAGCATTATCCCTTGAGAAATCCGTCATCACTATCAGCACGGCCGCTGAAATGGCAGATTTCTTGAGTACTACCTCCGCTACCGACAAGTCCACGGCTTTCATTATCAATGATATCAACATGACCGGCACAAGCTGGACTGTGGCCTCGGGTTTTGGCGGCAAACTGGAAGGCAACGGTTATACGGTCACGGTTTCGGAGTCACCCGGTCCTTTGTTTGAGTCCAATGACGGCACGATTTCTTCACTTAACATCGCCGGCACCATTACTCCGTCGGGTCTTGTTTCGTCGGCGTTGGTCAATACCAATAATGGTCAGATTTCCCTTGTGACCAACAGTGCTTCGGTTGTCTATTCTGCTTCGAAAGCAATCGACCAACCCATTGTGATGGGCGGCATAACGGCATATAACTACGGGCGACTGAACAGTTGTACAAATAATGGAGAGGTATCTTTTACAAGCAATTCTTCAATCAAGGGCGCTGCAATTGGAGGTATTGCCGGTTACAGCGAGGGCCCTCTCACAAACTGCCGCAACTTTGCTCCCGTCACTCTCTCTTTCAAATATGGCAGCGGCATGTGCAACTTGGGCAGTATTACTGCGTCCGCGGCCAATCTTGGCGGTGTAGTAGGTGCAGGATGGGAGGGATTCAGCCTTAGCAGTTGTTCCAACTCAGGAGTCATCACATATTTCAACGACGGTATCGAGAACGCTGCAGAGGTAATCTACCAGCGCATCCAGATAGGAGGTATCGTAGGTTCTCCTTACGGAACAATATCCAACTGCAACAACTCCGGTGACATGAATATTACCGCCGTCACATCAAGCCGTGTTGCCTATTCTGCCAAAAACTACATTCTGGATATAGGCGGCATAAGCGGAGGCAGCTTCCATGAAACCAATAATTATCAGGCTCTTAACGATCATACAAATATCACTGACTGCACCAATTCGGGCAATCTTGTCCTGGACATAGATGCCAGCGCTTCTAACTCGCCCGTAGGCGGAATCGTCGGCTGGCCCAGTGGCGAAAAGGCAGGCTTGGCGTGCAAGACATCAGGATGTACCAACTCCGGCAGCATTACCATGTCCGGTGCGGGCAAAGTCCGCATCGGCGGCGTAATGGGCGGTACGGGAGCGCTTGAAAACTGCAGCAACAGTGGACGTATATACGTGAAATCCGCAGATTCAGGTTCTGCCATCGGCGGTATCAACGGATTCCACTCCCAGGATCACGGCCTGTATGCGTGTATAAATACCGGAGATGTGGTTTCAGATGTGACCCTTTTCGGAACCGGCGGTCTTATCGGGTGTCATGGAGGTGTCAATCTCACATCTTCCCTCGCATGCAAGGTTCTATGCGATGTGATTAGCGCTGCACCTGACCGCAGCAACGTGGGTATGGTTCTTGGCACCTATAACAAGGAGACTAGCAAAAACGTTGTCCTCGGCAGTTCCGAACAGCCTATCGAAGTTAAGGGACATGTGCAGACAGGCGGCACGTCCATCGAGCTTAATGTCAATAATTTCAACTCATACCTGTCGGGTACCGCATACTTGTCCTCCACGCACATCATCTATGCCTACTGTGTGACACCCGGACCCCAGACTTATGCCGAGGGCACAGTCAAGTACGATGATGGCTCTGCTGCAGCCGGAGTATCGGTCAGCGACGGCTTTTCCGTGGCGGTTACCGATTCCGACGGCCATTACCGTCTGAATACATGCCGCGATACATGGTATATATACATTTCCCTGCCCTCAGATGCAGTCATACAAAAGAAATCCGACGGTCGTCCCGATTTCTTCATGAATTATGGCGAATCGGGGGATGGTTACAACTTTACCTTGAAGCGGCAGGCCGTAGAGAGTGAGTTTATGCTGTTTGCCATGGCGGATCCGCAGGCTCACAACGCCAACCGCGGCACGGGCAAATCTGATACTGAGCGCTTCAACAGCGAAGCCGTACCTGCTATCAACAGCGTGATTGCGCAGCAGTCTCTGCCTTGTTATGGGGTCACCCTCGGCGACATAGTTTATTCTGAGGGTTCCCGTAATTCCAATGGCGGAATGACCACGATGCGGACTCATTTCAGCAAGATAAACATGCCCGTGTTCCAGACCATGGGCAACCATGACTACACATACTTCTATAGTTCGAGTCCTCTTGCCATCGACTCTAAGAGCAGCACCCTGTACCTCAGGGCACAGCGCAAGTTCGAAGATGTATTCGGCCCCATCAACTTCTCTTTCAACAGGGGTGACGTGCACGTTGTCTGCATGCGAAACATTATATACAACAGCACAACCGATGCGTCCGATTACAGCCTTGGCTATTCAGATGAACAGTGGGCGTGGCTCCAGGCCGACCTGGCCAATGTGCCCAAGACCAAATCGGTCATCCTCTGCGGGCACATACCTCTTGTGAACAGAACAGGCAGCGAATATAAGCACGTCAATGATGTAATGACCCTTGTCAAGAAATACAAATCCCCCAAGCTCTTCTCCGGGCACACTCACTACAAGCGTTATTACACCGCAAAAGGTATTCCCGAGCATATTCACGCTGCCGTTTGCGGGCAGTGGTGGTGGAGCAATGTCGAGGGAGACGGCTGTCCAAACGGCTATACCGTGTACCATATTAACGGCACTTCGTTCGTGGATGAGTTCTTCATCGGCATGAACAACCACATGAACACACGTGATTACCAGATCCGTGTATACCGCGGCAACACCACCAACGGGGGATCCCATGCCAAGTTCAAGTGGCCGCACGAAGCCTCCAGGCTCATGATTAATGTATTCAACGGTGACAGCCGCTGGACGGTAAAGGTATATGAAAACGATGTCCTCAGCGGTACTGCGAGTCCTGTGGGTTACAATCGCCAGACTTATCAATCCGTGACTTCCGGTACCACTTATACCGTAGATGCAGATTCATCAAATGACTGGTGGGCCGTTGGTTACCACATTGGAGTAGTGGGCAGGGGGATTAATAATGATTCTTACTATACCAGTATGTTCCATATGTATACCTATACTCTCAAGAATCCAGATGCGAACGTAAGGGTGGAGGCGACCGATTCGTATGGCAACACATACACCTGTACCGATATTTTCAGTACCGACTCATATTACCCGAATTACATGAAGTTTGGGAATGTCAACTGACAAACTGTTCGATCCTCTGCGCCATAAGGAAGTGGCAGACACCCCTGAAGAACGGGTGAGGCAGTGGTTTATCGGCGTGCTGCTCAGTTCAGGGGCACCGTCACATCTGATGATGAGCGAGGCGTCGATGTCTTTTGCTACAAAACGCTGGCGGGCAGACATCCTGGTGCACGACCGCAGCGGCCATCCTCTGGCCGTAGTTGAGTGCAAGCGGCCGGATGTTGATCTTGACAGTGCCGTAGCTTTCCAGGCAATGCGTTACAACATGGTGCTGGACGTGCGCTGGCTGATGCTTACCAACGGCGGCCGCACTATGGTTTTCCGCAGAGAGGAAAACGAGTTCAAGCCATTCCCCCACATACCTTCATTCGACCAGATGCTATGCCCACAATAATGTCACAATTCCTTGAACGTCCAGTGTTCAAGCTGGTTGGCCAAGTTGCCCGGGAACGGGGCGTAAAAGCCTTCGTGATAGGTGGTTACGTACGTGACTGCTTGTTGGGACGCCCATGTACCGACATCGATATCGTCGTCGAGGGCAGCGGTATCGACTTTGCCGGCGCTGTAGGGGAGAAGTGCGGCAAGCAACCGGCATACTTCCCCAGTTTCGGCACGGCGATGCTGAAGTTCCATGGGGATGAAATAGAGTTTGTGGGAGCCCGGCGCGAGTCCTACAGGCGCGAATCCCGCAAGCCTATAGTGGAGAACGGCACACTCAAAGACGACCAGCTGCGCCGCGACTTTACCATCAACGCCATGGCTTTCAGCCTCATGCCTGACAATTACGGGGAACTGGTAGATCCGTTCGGAGGCGTACGCGACCTTGCAGCCGGGATTATCCGCACCCCGCTCGATCCTGATACCACGTATTCCGACGACCCTCTAAGGATGCTGAGGGCCGTTCGTTTTGCCGCCAAGTTAAGCACTCCGGAGCTGGAGTTCAAGATTGTTCCGGAGTCTATGGACTCCATGCGCCGTATGGCAGACCGTCTTTCCATTTTGTCGGTCGAACGTATTACTGAAGAACTCACCAAGATGATGGCTTGCTCCCGCCCGTCCATGGCCTTCCGCCTTATGGATGAGGCTGGTTTGCTTTCACACATCCTGCCTGAACTCAGTGCCTTAAAGGGTGTTGAAACTGTTGACGGCCGCGGCCACAAAGATAATTTCGCCCATACGCTTGCAGTTCTGGACAATGTTGCCTCTGCATCTGAAAGCATTCCCCTGCGCTGGGCTGCGCTGCTGCACGATATCGGAAAGGCAGTCTGCAAGCGTTATGATCACGATCTCGGCTGGACTTTCCACGGCCACGATGTGATAGGCAGCAAGATGGTGCCGGCCATATTCAACCGTCTGCGCATGTCGCAGGACGAAGGCAAGTTCGTCAAAAAGATGGTCTGGCTGCACATGCGTCCCATATCTCTTGTGGATGAGGAGGTTACCGACAGCGCCGTACGCCGCCTGCTCTTCGATGCCGGCGACGACATTGACTCCCTGATGATACTCTGCAACGCAGACATCACTTCAAAGAACCCGGCCAAAGTTGCCCGCATACGCTCCAACTTCGAGCTTGTCAAGCGTAAAATGGCAGTTGTAGAAGAGAAAGACAGGATTCGTAATTTCAAGAACCCCATAACCGGAGAGTACGTAATGCAGGTATACGGCATTCCTCCATGCCATGAGATAGGGCAGCTGAAAGAGCTTGTCAAAGAGGCTATACTTGACGGAGTTATCGGCAATAATTTTGAAGAGGCTGATGCTTATATGCGGCTTAAGGCACCGGATCTAGGTCTGAATGAAAAATAAGTACATTTCATACATACATGATGTAAGGCGTTATTCGGAGCGTACCTGCGAGATTTATGCAGACGTGCTGGAGTCTTTCGTGAGTTTCTGCGATGGCTGCGAAGACTTCGCAGCAACGCTGAACGTCAATGCCCTCCGTGCCTACGAAGTGTACCTCTTCGACGATCGGAAACTATCGGCGAGAACAGTATCCCAGCACCTTAGCGTACTCAGCGGATTCTGCCGTTTCCTTATAAAAGAAGGGGTGCTGCAGAGTAATCCGGTGCATCTGGTCAAACGTCCTAAGCAGGAAAAGCGTCTGCCGCTGTTTTACAAGGACAAATCTATGGATGCTTATTTTGAAAGCACCAAAGGCGATCCTGAGTTCGGATCTTACGAGCAGAAGCTCAACCGTTTGATTATCAGCATGCTTGCTTCATGCGGGCTGCGCCGCTCTGAGCTTATTTCCTTGAATGTCGGATCAGTTGATTTTGCCCGTTCGACCCTTCGCGTACATGGAAAAGGCGACAAAGTTCGAGAAATTCCGCTTATTCCTTCGCTATGTGACGAAATTTCATTATATTTGAAAGCAGTCAGCTCTTTGACAGACGACGCGTATGACCCGGCAGCTCCGCTTCTGCGGACCCGCAGCGGCGCCAGGCTTTACCCTGTGTACGTTGACAGGGTGGTAAAAAAAGAACTTTCAGGCGTACCGGACATTACCGTCCGCCGTTCGCCGCACGTGCTCCGGCACACTCTTGCTACCGAGCTTCTGGCCGATGGCGCCGACCTTAATTCCATCAAGGAACTGCTCGGCCACTCATCCCTTGCCGCTACCCAGGTGTATACGCACAATTCTGTCGAGAGGCTGCAAAATGTTTATAAAAACGCCCACCCCAGGGCTAAAAACGGAGGTAAAAATGGAGATTAAACTTAAAACCCTCAAGTTCGATGCAGGCGAAAAACTTGTCGCCTTCGTCGAAAAGAAAGTGGCACGTCTGGAACGCTTCTTCCTTGAAGGAGTCGAACCTGCAGCTGAAGTGTCGCTTGAAGATGTAAAGGAAGGCAAAAAAGCCAAAATCCAGATTCATCTTCCCGGAGACGAACTCATTATCGAGCGCGTTGCCGACACCTTCGAAAATGCAATCACGGGAGCCGTTGATGCCATGAAGGAAAAGCTCACCCGCACAAAAGAGAAACTTTTCGACAAATAGTCCTTTCCAAGGAATTGCAAAGGCGGCCTGCAAGGGCCGCCTTATTTTTTACAGAAGCTTGGCTTTCAGATGCTTGATCATATCTTTGGTCATGGTCTCGAGGTTGTATGACGGAGACCAGCCCCATTCTTTCCGGGCGCAAACATCGTCCATCTTGTTGGGCCATGAGTCGGCTATGGCCTGACGGACAGGGTCAACCTCGTAGCGCATCGTAAAATTGGGATATTGCTTGCGAATGGCGTCGAAAACCTCTTCCGGGTCGAAACTCATCGAGGCTATGTTGAAGGAGTTGCGGTGAACAAGATAGCGCGGATCAGCCTCCATAAGTCGCACGGCGGCCTTTATTGCGTCAGGCATGTACATCATGTCCATATACGTACCATGGGCGAGAGGGCATACGAATTCTTCGCCTTTGACGGCGGCGTAGTAGATTTCAACCGCATAGTCAGTGGTACCTCCGCCCGGTAGGGTCTTATATGATATCAGACCCGGGAAACGGACGGAACGGGTGTCTACTCCGTATTTGTGGAAATAATAATCGCTCAGCAACTCGGTTGCTACTTTTGTCACTCCGTACATGGAAGTAGGGCGCTGTATTGTGTCCTGAGGAGTATTGTCGCGGGGCGTATCGGGGCCGAAAGAACCTATGGAGGATGGAGTGAAAACTGCACAATGCTTCTCGCGGGCGACCTCAAGGACGTTGAGAAGACCATTCATCTGGATGTCCCAGGCTTTGAGCGGCAGGCGCTCGGCAGTCGCTGATAAAAGGGCCGCCAGGTTGTAGATCGTGTCGATGTCGTACTTGTCCACAATGTCTGCGATTTGCTTAGCATCGCAGACATTGGCGCGCTCGGCAGGACCGCTTTCCAAAAGATCGCCGGTGGGTTCCGAACCTGGGATATAACCAGCCACAATGCGTCCGTGGCGGTAATTCTTCCGGAGAACCATTGTGAGTTCAGAGCCTATCTGGCCCGTTGAACCAATGACTAGAACATTTTTCATGTGGTGTTATTAATTATGGTGCAAATTTAGTAAATTTGTAGCAGAGTACGCTAAAACTAATTCATTATGTACGGTAAATTTCAATTTTACTTGCAGCAGGAATTGAAGGCCATAGACGAGGCCGGCCTGTATAAAAGAGAACGCACCATTTGCTCCCCCCAGGGTGCAGAGATTACCTTGGAAGACGGCAGTAAAGCACTTAACTTTTGCGCCAACAATTACTTGGGTCTGTCTGACAATCCCCGCCTGATAGCCGCTGCAAAGAAGGCCATGGACAGCAGGGGATTCGGCATGTCCTCGGTTCGTTTTATCTGCGGCAAGCAGGACCTTCACCGCGAGCTTGAAAAGGCCATCTCTGCATACTTCCACACCGAAGATACCATCCTCTATGCCGCCTGTTTCGACGCCAACGGAGGCGTTTTCGAACCATTGCTTACCTCTGAGGATGCCATAATTTCCGATGCCCTTAACCATGCGTCCATTATTGACGGCGTAAGACTCTGCAAAGCAGTTCGTTACCGTTATGCCAACGCCGATATGGCCGATCTTGAAAGGTGCCTTCAGGAAGCCCAGGCCCAGCGTTTCCGTATCATCGTAACCGACGGAGTGTTTTCGATGGATGGCAATGTTGCTCCCATGGACAAGATATGCGACCTGGCCGAAAAGTACAATGCCCTGGTCATGGTGGACGAAAGTCATAGCGCCGGTGTCGTGGGCAAGCGCGGCAGGGGAGTTGCCGAATTGTTCAACCTGTACGGCCGCATCGACATTCATACCGGCACGCTCGGGAAGAGCTTCGGTGGCGCAGTCGGCGGTTTTACCACCGGCCGCCAGGAGATTATCGATATGCTCCGGCAGCGCAGCCGTCCATATCTGTTCTCAAACTCACTGCCGCCCATGATATGTGCAGCAGGAATCGAACTGTTCAAACTTCTCGATGAGAGCGATGAGCTGCACGATCGCCAGCAGGAGAATGTCAACTACTTCCGCGACAAAATGCTCGCCGCCGGCTTTGACATCAAGCCTACTCAGAGTGCAATCTGCGCAGTCATGCTGTACGATGCTCCTCTCAGCCAGAGATTCGCTGCAGCAATGGCGCAGGAGGGCATTTTCGTCACCGGTTTCTATTATCCTGTGGTGCCCAAAGGCCAGGCACGTATCCGTGTGCAGCTATCTGCTGCCCACACGCGCGAGCAGCTCGACAAAGCAATCGCCGCCTTCATCAAGGTAGGGAAAGAGCTTGGCGTGCTAAAGTAAGGATGCCAGATATTCCAACTGTTCAGCTGTCGTAGCCCAGCTGGTTGCAAAGCGGGTAACCAGCCTTCGGTCAGGCAGGTGTTCCCATATTTCGTACAGGACCTTCCCTTCCAGCGGGGCAAGGTCCTTTTGGGTCATTATGGGGAACTGCTGGTTGGTGGGGGAGTCGATGTATAGAGGAATCCCCCTGGCAGCGAAGATGGCCTTAAGGTCCATGGCCATCTTGATGGCATTTCGGCTAATCTGCATGTACAGGTCATCGGTAAACAGAGTGTCGAACTGAACTCCGCACAAACGCCCTTTGGCCATGAGGGCACCATGCTGCTTGACGGTAGTAAAGAAATGCGCCGGTGCATTACCCCCGGGGAATACAACAGCCTCGCCGCAGAGGGCGCCGACCTTGGTGCCTCCTATATAAAAGACGTCGCAGAGCCGTGCAAGCTGGGGCAGTGTGATGTCGCATGCAGGGCTGGCGAGTCCATAGCCCAGACGCGCACCGTCAATGAAAAGCGGGAGCTTGTACCGCGAGCATATAGCTTTTAGTGACTCCAGCTCGCTGCGGCTGTAAATAGTGCCATATTCTGTTGGGAATGAGATATATACCATCCCGGGTATGACCATGTGCTCCCAGGCTTCGTCGGCGTAGAATGCTTCGAGATAAGTATTCAGATCATCGGCGTTGAGCTTCCCTTCCTTGCCTGGCAGAGTGATGACTTTGTGCCCGCCGAATTCTACTGCACCGCTTTCATGTACAGCGATGTGGCCGGTATTGGCGGCAATGACACCCTCGAATCCGTGTAACAACGAGTCGATGACGGTTGCATTTGTTTGTGTTCCTCCCGTTAGAAAGAACACATCGGCTTCAGGGCATCCGGTTGCCTCACGTATCCGTGCCCTGGCGCTTTTGCTGAAGGAATCAAAGCCATATCCGGGCTCCTGAGCGAAATTGGTTTCCGCAAGTCTCTCCAATATCCTGGGGTGGGCTCCCTCGCAGTAATCGCATGTAAATGAAACAGGTAACATCTCTTTATTCATACATCACAAATATAAACATTTTTCAAAAATAGCGTAAGCGACCGGGGGTGTCTGAGGGGACCGCCCCTCAGTCCATTGGGGGTGCAGGGGGATTGTAGTGTTCCACGAATTAAGGCTAGCAGTTGACTCTGCTAGCCTTAATTCGTGGAGCTGGCGGGAGTCGAACCCGCGTCCAAACAAAGCGCCAAAAAGCTTTCTACACGCTTATTCTTCCTTTGGTTGTCGGCGGCGGAACGAGGGAAGACGCCCTTCTCCGCAGCTTATCCTCTGAAACTTAGCGGAGCCTGGAGGCGGCAGCCCCGCGCATCCGCTTTGAATGATACCCCTTGATCCGGACATAAGCGGCTTAAAGCCGGAGGGATATACGTCGGTCCCGCAGCCTGGGCGGATCCGATTAATGCTAAAACTCTTGGAGTTTAGCAAGCGTATGAATAGTTGTAGTTGCCTACTAATTGTTCGATGGCTGGGATTTACGGGCCGGCCACCCACTCCCGACGTGCTTACTCTCCGTCGTCAATGCTGTCAAAACCAGAACAGCCCCGAAAAGTGAATGCAAATATCGCAATAAAAACCGAATAACAAAACGTATTATTTGATTTCAAAGCGGATATCCATCGGAATGCCTTCCAAACCGAGGTTCAGGAGGTCTGCCTCGTACTCGGCTTGACGCTTGGAATACTTGGCTTCAAAATCAGCAGCGAAGGCGGCATCGCCCAAAGCCTGTGTCTTGAGAATCAGCGCTGAGAGATCAGCAAGAGCCGACTCCATTTTGGCATAATCGAGCGTATACTTGCCGTCATCCTTGCGCACGAACGCGCCGGCTTCGTGCAGATAGTTGTAAACCGACGTGTTGGCGCGGCCTAGAGCTGAGGCCTCACCGAAGCGCTCAGAACGCACCAGGGAAGCAAAGAAAGTTGCAAGGGCGCCCTCTTTTGTGAATAAATTATGTATGTCGTAGTGGTTCTGAAGCTTACACACCAGTAAAGTACCGACAACGTTGCCTTTCATCTCTTCGAATAGAAGAGCGCTGCTCCCGAGAGCTTCCTCCACACTGCCCTTGCCATTGACGGTTTCTTTCACGCCCAGTCCGTGAGCGACCTCGCGGAATACGATATTCCAGAAGAAAGCATCAGAGGACAGTTTTTCGGATGACTCGGAATCGAGCAAAAGGGTTCCGGTAGGCCATACTACGGAGTTGAATTTAGCATGGATTACATTCTCGAGAAGTATAGTACGGGTTCCTTTGTCGCGCTGTACGTCGGTGTCGAAGGGAAGGTTAAGAGCGATGACCTTGACGCCGGCATTTGCTTTTCCTGCGTAATATAAAGCGTTGCAGGAGAAAATGTTGGAGCCGGTACCGGGCTGGAAGTTCTTGTAGGCGGCATCGCAGGGAATGTACTGCTGGAACTCTTCAAGACGGTCGACGTACTGCATGAGTTCTTCTGTTTTGCTTTCGTTCTTCAAAAGGACGAATGCCTCGTATGAGCGCTTGATGCCCAGGAGCTGGTCATCGGCGGTTTCGTTGGGGCCGATTACAAGGTCCATCTTGCTGTCTGTCATATCCAGCCAGTCAATTCCGCTCTGGTAATAGTTATCGGACAGCAGCGCATCAGCCTTGCTCAGAAGGTATTTCTTGACACTGGGCTTGATGGTTATGTCGGCTGCCGCGCGGAGGTAGTTGGCTATTTTCTCGAGATGCTCCTTATAGGCATCATGGTACCAGACTGCTTTCAGCGAACCGTCTTCACCACGGGTAATAAGGGTGTAGGGGCTGGCCTTTGCCGGGTCTTCGAAGTTCTCGAATTCCTGGACGGTCATATCGGAAGGGTAGAAGCCGGCTCCGGGCAGGCGGTCGGCGTAACCTTCTACAAACGATTTGCCGTCGGTACGGTCCCAGGGACCATAGTTGATCTGTGCAAATAATTGCTGCACGGGATCTTTAATGGCTGAAAGCAGCGAGTCCCTGTTGCCGAAATACTGCTCCCAGTAAAGGGCGTCAATTTCCTGCGCCGCAAAACGGTAGAGGTTGAGAACTTCCTTTCCGTTGTCGGAGATACCTTCAAGACTTGGAGTTTCAAGGGTCACTACGGCATAGTCGGCTACTTTGCGGTTAAATTGAGATTTGGGATTTTCTTTGCAAGCTGTAAAGATGGTCAGGATAGCGACCAGGGCAAGAGAAACTTTTTTCATATGTTAAAGCATTATCATTATCAGAACTTGTGCTGCCACCACACGCAAGAACATAGTCAGGGGGTATACGGTGGCATAATTGACAGCTATGCGGCTGCTGCCGTAAGCTTGTTCGGAGAAAGCAAGGAGTGCCGGATCTGTAGTGCCTCCGGCAAGCAGGCCGCAAATTTTGAAGAAATCCATCTTGAATGCGACCCTGGCAAGGAAGGCGATGATGCTCATTGGCAGCAGGGTGATGATGGCGCCATAGAGTACCCATATGTATCCTCCGTTAACAAGGCTGGAGACGAAGTTCTCGCCAGCACCCAGACCCACGGCTGCCATGAAAAGGGAAATTCCCATTTCACGTATCATAAGGTTGGCGCTAAGCGCCGTATACGTGGTAATACGCAGTTTGGGACCGAAATATCCCAGCAGAATGGCCACAATCAATGGTCCGCCCGCAAGGCCCAGCTTAAGCGGCTGGGGCATGGAGTGAAGATGTATGGGGATAAGTCCTACAAGCACTCCGACTGCTATTCCGAAGAAAATAGGCACGAGATTGGGCTTGCGCAGGGTCTCGGGCTGGTTACCGACAAGAGCGGCCAGGTGCTCTATGCTCTCGTCGGGACCGACGACCTGAATGCTGTCGCCAACCTGAAGTATAAGATTAGGATCAGCCTGAAGGTCGACACCGCCTCGCAGGATCCGGGTTACGGTTACACCGTATTTCTGGCGGATGTTGAGTTTGCGCAGGCTCATGCCTGTAATGGCGCTTTTCGTTATAGAAAGCCTGCGGTTGACCAGCTGGGTGCCCGGACGCATCCAGTCCTTCATGTTGACCGGGAAGGTCTCACCGAAAACAATGGCGACTTTCTCCTTGTGCTCTATATCGGTGACTACCAATAATTTGTCGCCCTCTTTCAAAGGACGGTCAAGGTCGGGGAAGAACACCTCGGATCCGCTCATCATTCGCGATACAACAAGATGGTCGGCATTGTTCTCCCCGACAATATCACGAAGCGACTTTCCGAAGATTGCCGGATTCTCAACTTTGCAGGCGATTCGATAAGCATTGGCCGGGTCATAACCTTCTTTGGCTTTTTCCTTCTCTTTCTCTATGTTTACCCTGCAGATGGCGCGGAATACAACAAGCATCAACAAAGCGCCCAGCACCCCCAGAGGATAGGCGACAGCATAAGCGGATGCGATGCTGGAAGAGGCGGATTCGGCCGCTTCCAATGTGCCGCCGGACGCAATCGTAGCGTCGGAAATTGTCTGCTGTGCAGCACCAAGGCCGGGAGTATTGGTTACGGCCCCCGACATTATGCCGGTCATTATAGAAAGGTCCTCACCTGTAATGACATGAATGACATAAGTGGTTAGCACTGCCAGAAGCACGAGCCCTATGGCCAGCAGGTTCATGGACAGACCGTCTTTACGGAACGACCTGAAGAAGCCGGGGCCGACCTGCAGTCCAATGGCGAATACAAAGAGTATCAAGCCAAAATCCTTTATGAACGAGAGGATAGTAGGATTGATGCGCAGTCCGAAATGGCTCAGGGCTATACCTACAAAGAGAATCCAAGTAGAGCCAAGGGAAATGCCTTTGACTTTGAATCGCCCAAGATACAGACCTGATGCTATAACCAACGCCAGAATCAAGATTGCTCCGGCTGTGCTTCCCGACAGAATAAAACTCATACGCTCAGGATTTTAGCAACCAACTCTATGAGCAGCTCGTCTGGAGTGGCGGCACCTCCGTCTCCGCCCTTGGCCAAGAAATCGTATTCACAAAGGAGTGAAATTACAGCCTGGGCCTTTGGGAGAGGGTAGTTGCGGACAGCAGTGTCGTATTCACGATAAAAATAAGGATTGACTCCGGCGAGTGCGGACGCTTTTTCATCGGGCGAAACCTGCCCTCCTCGTGAAACAAGAACCGAATATTTTAGAATTCGGTAGAAGTGCATATAAAGAGCACTTACGGCCTGAGGCATGTTGAAACGGGCAGCAGTACCAAGATGCGCAGCTATCTTCAGAGCTCTCCCAGAATGCCTGAACGATAGTTCTTTTGTCAGTTCGAAGATGCTGAACTGCCGGGAGATACCAACATTCTTCTCAATATCTGCTATAGATACATCTTTTGCTCCTTCTGGAAGATTCTTAAGCAGCTTGTCTGTTTCCACTGCGATGGTTGACAATTCGGTTCCGACTGACTCCGCGAAGAGAGCGGCCGCTTCGGGGTCGATGTTGAGCCCATGCTCCTGATAATACCTGCTGATCCATGCCGGCATCTCATAGTCGCGAAGTGCGGGGCTGTCAAGCACTGCGCCTACCTTTTGCGCTGCCTTGTACAGAGCCTTGCGCTTGTCCAGCGAGGCACCGCGCAGCAGCAGTACCAGAACTGTCGAGTCAAGGGGCGCATCGAGGTAGACAGCTATCTCGTCGCTGCCTTTCATCATCTGCGCCTCCTTGACAACAACCAGCTGACGGTCAGCCATCATTGGGTAGCGACGGGCAGCCGTGACAACCTGTTCAGGAGTGACGTCAGCGCCGTAACAGATAGTTTCGTTGAAGTCTTTGCCGAATTCGTCGATGCAGTTGTCGATGATGGCCTGGCACACCAGTTCGGGGTAGTATGGCTCGTCGCCCATAAGGACATACACCGGCTTGAACACCCCGGCAAGGGCGTCATTTATCAGTTGCCGGCTCAGGGCCGCAGTATCTTCTTTTTGGCGTGCCGCCATATTCTAAATGCTTTCTACCATTGTCAATACGCGCTCTCGAACTTCCTCTATAGTTCCGGGGTATCCATTGACCTCGTGATACTTTCCGGCATTCCGGTAGTATTCGATAAGAGGCTCTGTCTGAGCGTGGTAAGTTTCGATGCGATGTGCGATAGTGGCTTGGGACGCATCGTCCGCGCGGCCTTCGATTTCAGCCCTGCGGGCAATTCTGCGGAATACTTCTTCGTCGGGAATCATGATGGAAATGACACCCGTCACTTCGCTGTTGCGGGCAGCGGTAATCCTGTCAAGGGCTTCTGCCTGGGGGAGTGTACGGGGGAATCCGTCCAGCAGGAATCCGTCAACATCCTTAATGGAATCGAATGCGGCTTCGATCATGCCTTCTACAACCTCGTCGGGAACTAAGTTGCCGGCGGCGATGAGGTCGCGAGCCTGGATGCCGAGGGGGGAGCCTGCGGCGATTTCGGCCCTGAGCAACTCTCCGGTAGAGAGGTGCTTAAGATTATACTTCTGGGCGAGAGCTCCTGCATGGGTGCCCTTGCCAGCTCCGGGAGGCCCGAAAAGAACGTAGTATTTCATTTGTCCAGAACGTAAATATCCTTGAGATTGCGGCCCAGGCCATTGTAGTCCAAGCCATAACCCACTATAAAGTCATTAGGTATCTCCATTCCCACGTAGTCCAGTTTGATATCTTTGTCGTAGATGTCGGGCTTGAGCATCATGGTGGCTATGCGTACTTCGGTAGCACCGTTTGCCAGTAGCAACTCCCTGAGCGCCAGGATAGTATTGCCTGTATCAACGATATCCTCGCATGCAATCACCCGCTTGCCGGCAACTTCTTCGGTAAGACCCTGGACAGTAAGGACTGTGCCTGTGCTGGAGGTGCCGCGGTATGAACTTAGTTTTACACTGCCAAGTTCGCAATTGAATTTCAGGCGCATGAAGAGCTCGCCGGTGAAGGGGAGCGCTCCGTTCAAAGTGCAGATTACTACTGGAATATCTTCACAACCCTCGAAGTCAGCGTTGATGCGTTCTGCCACCTCCTCGATGGCTTCCATGATGCGGGAGTTGTAGATGAATTTCCGGAAAGTCTTGTCGTGAAGAGTAACCTTATCCATAATAAATGCTATTTGGGTTGTTTGTCAAGGAATGCAACCACATTGGCAACTGTCTTGAAACCGGCCAGTTCCTGGTCGGGAATGACAATGCCGTATTCGTCTTCCACCCGCATCAGGAGTTGCAGGATGTCCAGAGAGTCGGCTCCGAGGTCTTTTTTTATCTCGGACTGGAGAGTGATAGTCTGGGGGTCGCGCCTCAGCTGTTTGGCCAGAATGGCCTTGACTTCTTCAAACATGGCTGTTAATATTCGTAGTGTTCGTATTTTCCAATAACTTCTTCAATCTTGGGCCCGAGGGCACTGAGCTGCATCTTGTAAGCTTGTTCGATGCACTTCTGAACAGACTTTGCCTTGCTGCTTCCATGCCCTTTGACAATGACTTTGGATGTGCCGAGGAGGACGCTTCCTCCATAGTTCTGATAGTTGAAGAACTCTTTTTCATCCTTGAACATTTTGGCCATAAGAGCGGCGCCAAGCTTGTATATCATTTTTGAATAAATGTCGGATTTGAGCTTCTTGAGAAGTTCAAGAGCAGTACCTTCTGTAGTTTTGACCAGCACGTTTCCGCTGAAGCCGTCTGCCACAACTACATCGTAGTTCCCGCTCAACAGGTCGCGGCTTTCCATGTTGCCGACAAAATTGAGCTCCTTGGTCTCGCTGAGCAACTTATATGCAGTCTGGCGCAGTTCGTCGCCTTTTTCAGCCTCTTTGCCGACGTTGAGAAGGGCCACGCGGGGCTTTGGAACATCGTAAACATTCTCCATGTACAGCGAGGCCATGATGGCAAATTGCCTGAGGTGTTCTGGAGTAACTTCCACATTGGCTCCGCTGTCGCACACTCCTACTATTCCGCCGTTCATTGTGGGCAGAAGGGGGCAGAAGGCCGGGCGGATTATACCTTCTAAACGGCCGATGCGGGTAAGTGCGGCAGCCACAAGCGCTCCCGTCGAGCCTGTGCTGACCATCGCTGCCACTGAATCATCATCGCGCAGCATGCGTATGGCTTTGACCATAGAAGAATCCCGCTTAAGGCGTATTACGTCGGTAGGACGTTCGTCGCAGCCGATAACCTGCGGTGCATGGAGGATTTCGATGCGGGAACCATCGTAGCTGCGCGTTTTGAGCAGGCTTTCAAGGACTGGCTGGTCTCCGCTCAGCACGAGCTGCAGGTCGGGAAGCAATTCAAGAGCGGCAAGGGCTCCGTCAACATTGGCTTCGGGGCTGTGGTCGCCGCCAAAGCAGTCTATAAGGATCTTTATCATACGAGTTTCTTTACGAATGCGCGGCGCTTTTTGTGATTGACGCGCCCGAAGTGCTTCCAGAGATTCTGAATGTCGTAGTTGTCCTCGAGGTTAAGGTTGGTTTCAGCGTATTCGATGCCGTCCTCCTTGAGCATTTTCATGAGAGCAGCGGCAAATACGGCACTGATACCTTTGTTCAGGTACTCGGGGTCAACTCCAACAAGACCAAGGTCTATGACACGCGGATGACTCTTTGCCTTAAGGAAACGCAGCAGCATCGGCACGGTGATATGGCCGTCGGACGGGCGTAATGCGTCGATAATGCTTGGGAAGCATATACCGAAGGCAACTATCTTGTCTTCTTCGTTAAGAATTACCGCAACGAAGCGCAGGTCCACGATGAACTTGAAACCATCGATCATCTGCTTTTTCATGGCGTCCGTAAAAGGCACTGTTCCATACAGATGGTCGTACGATTTGTCAATAAGGTCAAATAGACCGTCAGCATACTTGTCAATGAAGTCGTTGACGTTTTTGGCCGGCCCAAGGCGGAGCTTGTAGCGCTTCATTACAAAGTCGCCGAGTTTCTCGAGGCTTCCGTCATACTCGGCGGGAACGGTGAGTTTGCTTTCGGTCCAGTCCACTTCCTTGGTGTAGCCGTTGGCCTCGATAAGTTTCTGGTAGTAAGGGAAGTTGTACTGCTCTTCAAAGGTGTTTGGCTGGTCGAAGCCTTCGATCAGAAGCCCCTCCCTCTCGAGGTCGGAGAAGCCCAGGGGGCCGTGTGCGGTATCCATACCTTTGGCGACAGCCCAGGTCTCTACGGCTTTGAAAAGGGCGTCGGCCACTTCCTGGTCGTCGATGGCATCGAAACGGCCGAACCGTACCCGCTTTTCGTTGTTCTTCTGGTTTGCAGCTTTCTGGATTATTCCGCAGATGCGTCCGACCATGCGCCCGTTACGATAGGCACCAAAGTATACCGTGTCGCAGGTGTCATTATATATGTTCTTGCTGCCGAAGATGTTGCGCTCATCCATGTACAGCGGAGGGCAGAACCATGGAACGCCCTTGTACAGTTTGAGGGGAAAGTCGATGAATTCTTTTCTCTGGCGGCGGGTCTTGACTTCGCGAACTTCAACCATGGCCTGTCTGTGTTTGCCGTGGAAGCAAACACCCATGCCGTTGGGGCCGCAGTGGCTTCCGATAGTAGGATTGACAAGCGTAACGACGATATTGAGATCGTCTCCGAACTTCTCGCGCAGCTTGGCTACCAGAATATCAACGAGTTCCTGGCAGTCGGCGTGTCCGATTACTACGCGGTGGGCCTTGACGTCCTCCCCGAGTTCCTCGACATACTGGACCAGACGGTTGATGGCTTTCTCCCGGCCGACTTCCTTGCCTATCGAGACCATCTTGCCCTGCTCGTTTACGTAGATAACTGGCCTGATGCCGATAAACGAACCCATTGTGGCGGCAAGGCCGCTCACGCGTCCGCTGCGGCGGAAGAATTTAAGATCGTCGGCGATGAAATACAAAGGGAATTTCTGAACTTCCACCTTTGCCCATTCCATCACTTCTTCAGGAGTCTTGCCAGCCTTGAACATGTCGCCTATTTCGAGGACGATGTTGAGTGATTCGGCAGATATGCCGAGCGTATCGACCGACCAGAACTTGCGTTCCGGATACTTGGCAAGCAGGTTCTTGACGGCCATGTCCATATTGGCAAAAGTATTGGACATGCCGGACGAGAAATGGACATAGAAAATATCGTTTCCGGCAGCGAACTCAGGCTCGAAATACTTTACGTAAACTGCTTCGCTTATGGCGCTTGTGGTAGGAAGAGTGCCTTTGCGAAGCATATTGTAGAAGGTCTTGTGGTCGAAGTCCTCGCTGTCTACGAAGGGATGGTAGAGTTTACCGTCCACTGCGTAGGGCATGGGAATTACTTTGTAACCGTACTCCCTTGCAATTGCGGGAGTCACGTCGCAATCGGAATCTGAGAATAATGTCAGCATAATATCAGTGTGTAATCATAAACGGCTTGTCCGCCGTAATTATACATAAATTCGGTACATGGATAATCAGCGCCCAGTCTGGAGCAAAGCTCAGCAGCCTCATCTTCGGTGGAATCGCTGCCGCCGAATACAAGTACAACATCGTGTGAACCTGCGTCTAGTGCTTTGCACAATTCGAGAGTGGCATCCAGACGGCTGGCGGAGCTACACAGCACTTCACTGCCCCTGTATCCTATGAAGCCGCCTTTGTGTACATCTACGCCGTCCTTGACGGTATCGCGGCTGGCGGGGGAGACTAATCCGCAAACCACTCCGGAGGCAATTTCACCGGCTGTGGAAGCTATGGATTCTGCATCGCCGGAAGTGGTATCCAGGGAGGCTATTGCCACGTAGCCCTGGCCAAGGTCTTTGGTTGGGACAACAATGATGCGTGCCTTGGAATATATATCGGCTGCCTGTTTGGCAGTCATAACTATGTTGGAATTATTTGGGAAAACAAAAATGTTATTTGCCGGAACGCTATCGAAAGCCTGTATGAAATCGGCAACGGATGGGTTCATGGTTTGTCCGCCTTCAACTACGAAGTCGGCACCTATGGTGCGGAACGCCTCGCAAAGACCGCTGCCGCTGGCAACGGTAATAATCCCGTATTCCTTGCGCTTTACAGGTTCATTCTTCTCGGCAAAGGAGGAGTTATGATGCTGGAGCGTCATGTTCTCGATTTTGATTGTAAGGAACTCGCCCCAGCGCTGGCAGTGGCTCAGGATGTCACCAGGCGTTTTGGTGTGTACGTGGACTTTGATGATAGTACCCTCGCGGAAAAAAACCACAGAATCCCCTGAGGCGAGAATATAGTCTTGAATTACCTTCTCGTCGAATGTATCAAGATCAACCTTGCTGCTCTGGAGACGCAGTAGGAACTCGGTGCAGTATCCGAATTTCAGCTCGGTATTCTCGTCAAAAAGGGAAAGGTCAACTTTGGACACTGTAGCTGCAGGCCTTGCTACTTCGCTGTTTTCAATGCCAAGCAGGGCATCTTGAAAACCGTAAAAAATTTGAAGCAGCCCGGCGCCGCCACTGTCAACCACGCCAGCCTCTTTGAGTACCTGAAGTTTTTCGGGCGTTTTTTCGAGGGAATCTTCCATACCATGTGTAAGGGCGGCGATGTAGTCCTCGATAGACTCGTGCTCCTGAGGAACTGCTGAGTCAGTGCCCTCGCGAACCACAGTAAGTATTGTGCCTTCGACCGGGTTGGAAACGGCTCCGTAGGCTTCTTTGACTGCGGTTTCCATTGCTGCGGCGAAACCTTTGGTGTCGGTATCTTTCAGACCGGCAAGACCTTTGGCAAGGCCGGAGAAAATCCGGGACAGGATAACTCCTGAATTACCCCTTGCACCCATCAGCATGCCGGAGGAAACCGCTCCGGCAATCTCGCCCAGGGAGGCTCCATAAAGTGGGGAAGCCTGTGCGTAGCCAGCTTCGAGAGTGAGGCACATATTATCACCTGTATCCCCATCGGGGATCGGGAAAACATTCAAGTCGTTGACAGCCTGGCGATTCTTGCCGAGGCGGGCACAACCCTGGGACAACATCTTCAAGTACAACTCGCCACCAAGGTTGTAGGTTTGTACATTTGTTTCTATCATAATAAAGCGCAAAGTTAATCAAAAAAATCGTATCTTAGCTGAAACTATACTTTTAATACTATGAAAACACTTCTGTTATTGCTTGCCCTTTATGGGACACCAGATTTTGAAAGCGCCGTTCTTTTCCTTACCGGCGCCGCCTCCCTCGAAGATCTGGATGAAACGACCCTGGAGCGTTTCAGGGATTTACAGTTGCGGCCGCTTGAACTGAACTTGTGTTCACGCAGCCGCCTGGTGGCGTCCGGGCTGATGAATGCCTTCCAGGCAGCCTCTTTCCTGGACTGGAAGAGCCGTTCCGGAGATGTCCTTTCATATACTGAACTTGAGCTTGTGGACGGCTTTAACCACGATTATGCAGAAGCTCTAAAGCCATTCACACGTCTCTCGACATCCGATCCTCCGGGCAAGCGGAAGCATAATAAAATCCACAATGATTTGATGGTCAGAGGCGCTGCAAAGAAGACTGGAAACAATGATTTTGAGTACAACTGGGGGCTCAAATACAAAGTGACTCTCGGCGAAACGGCATGTCTGCACTGGTCAACGCGAACCACATATTCAAACCAGACTATGGATATCGGCACAGTCAGCGCGGCACTTTATGGGAAGAAACACTTGGGAAAACTGGTACTGGGGCACTTCAACGCCCGTTTCGGCCAGGGATTGAATATATGGAGCGGCTTTTCAATGCAACCATGGAGTTCGGTTTCCGCATTCAGGCGCAGCGGAACAGGTTTTACCCCGACAGGATCATTTTCTCCTGGGTACTGCGGGGCTGCCGCCGATCTTGAGTTCGGCAGATGGAATGTTGCAGCTGCTTATGCTGTAAAAGAAAGAATGCCGATGGGAGCGATTTCTTACATCGGAAAACGATTCTCGGCAGGACTGACAGCAAAAACCGGGGCCCTGGGCATCGATTTCAAGATGGGACTGCCCAACTTGGGGCTATACGGAGAGTTTTGCTGGCAGGGGAGACCGGATGTCGTGCTCGGCATCAGGTGGCTCCCCAGATATGGAACGGAAATAGCCTCGTTTTTGCGATATGCAAGCGGCCTTCCGGAGCTTGCTGCAGGTATATCGGCACGTTCGTTCAATGGCGTGGCATATTGGTCGACAAGGCAGTTCAGGATGATGGTAAAATACAATCCTTCAATCGTTTTGGGACAAGCTACAATAATTCCTGCCTTGAGAGTGGCTGCATGCCGCAAAGAAAACTGGAGGCTGGAGGCCAGGGGAGAGATGCAAGTTCAAGCATGGAAATGGATGGCCAGGACACGGCTCGACCTGGTCAGATGTACGGATGTATCGTGGTTGTTTAATGCCGAAGCCGGCCGTTCCGAGGGAAATATCCGCGCCTGGCTGCGCTGGACTCTGTTCAAAGTGGAGAACTGGGACGACAGGATATATGTTTACGAACGTGACGCACCCGGCTCTTTCAACGTGCCGGCTTATTACGGGAAAGGGTGGGCGCTATCGCTTGCGGGTACCTGGAAAATAGGCCGTAGCCATTCCATTTACTATAGGGTATCCTATATCGAATATCCTTGGATGACAGCGAATAAAGATGCTAAACTTGAAGTTAAGATTCAGTACCAGCTAAGCCTTTGATAACGTTTATCTGCCGTCCGTCCATCTGGATACTCATTGGCAGTCGTCCCTCTATTTCGCCGTCAAGTTCAAAAATGTCTTCGGAGACTTCGTCCAAAGGTGCGATCAGCAGTTGCCTGCACTTGCCCGAAATAACTTGCTCCGACTTGTCGAGACTGCCGCTGAAAAGCTTGGGTATTTGCGAGACGATAACGTTAAGCGGAAGTTTAGGTACTATCATGTAATCCAGTATACCATCGTCTATTGTGGCATTAGGAACTTGTCTCATTCCAGAGCCGCTGTATGGGCCGTTACCCAAGGCTATTGAATAGCACTTGCCTTCGAAGATTTCCTTGCCGTCAGCCACTACTTTAAGCGAAATTGCGTCAAGGTTCCTGATTGTGTGGAGAAGGGCGCTCAGGTATATACGCTTGCCCCTCTTGCCGCTTTCTTTCTGGAAATTGACACGGCTGCATACATGGGAGTCAAAACCAGTACCGCCTACATTGGCCATATAGCTGATTTTACCGCCTCCGCCTATTACTTTTACCAAATCCATCTTGCCGAATGAACCTTTGGTGATGAGCCGCAGAACTGCATCTAGGTCATTTGGAACACGGAGGGATTTAATCCAGTCGTTTCCGGAACCTATGGGCAGAACGCCCAGCGTGAATTCTTCGGGCGCGGTACCGGTTTCGTCACAGTAACGGGCTATGCCGATGAGGGTTTCGTGCAAGGAACCGTCACCTCCTACGGCAAGGAATTTCCTGTATCCATCAACAGCGGCCTCGTGAGCAAGCATTGTGGCGTGCCGTTTATGGTCGGTCATAGCGGTGGTGAATTCAATACCCAGTTCGTGGAGAGTCCTCTCTGCCGGGACCCATTTAGACATGGTCTTGCCCGAGCCTGCACGGGGGTTGACAATGATGTACCAGTCAGTTTTAGTGCTAGTCATAGTGCAAAAGTACGAAATTATTCTTATTTTTGCATAATATGGGTAAAGTAATAGCTATCGCCAATCAGAAAGGGGGAGTCGGCAAGACCACTACCGCCATCAATCTGGCAGCATCGCTTGCGGCACTTGAAAAGAAAGTGCTCATTATAGATGCCGACCCTCAGGCAAATACCACTTCGGGTCTTAATTTTTCTCCCGACGATGACAGCCACCGCACCCTCTACGAACTCATGGAGGGCAATATTTCCGTCGAAGACACCCTTATTCAGACGGAAATGGACGGCCTTCACATGATTCCCTCGCATATCAATCTGGTGGGCATCGAGATAGAAATGATCAACGAGGAGGAACGTGAATCCGCCCTCAAGAAAGCCATTGCCCCCATACGAGACAACTACGACTACATCATCATCGACTGTTCGCCCTCGCTGGGCCTGATTACCGTCAACACTCTGACCGCTGCCGATTCCGTAATCATACCTGTCCAACCGGAATTCTTCGCCCTTGAAGGCCTCGGGAAATTGCTCCAGACTATTCGAATCATCCAGAACGGACTCAATCCGACACTGACTATCGAGGGCTTTGTAGTCACCATGTTCGACGGCCGAACAAAAGTTCATCAGCAGGTGCTTGCCGAACTCCGCGAGCATTTCAAGGATCTGGTATTCAAGACGGTTATCCAGCGCAACATACGCCTTAGCGAGGCTCCTTCGCACGGTAAGCCTGTATTGCTGTACGAGATATCCTGTACGGGTTCATCCAACTACCTTAACCTTGCCTCAGAGCTGCTGGAGCGAAACGGCGATAAAATCAATAAGCAATGAGCATAAAAAACAGAGGGCTTGGCAAGGGTCTGGAGGCGTTGATGGGCTCGGTGCCCAGTGCCGACCTGCTCCGCAAGCCCGTAGGGTATATCAACAAAGATGTTGCAGGTACCGCCCCCGCCTCTGAGGCCGACATAATGCGCATCCCCATGGACAAGGTGGACGCGAATCCATTCCAGCCCCGCATGAATTTCGATTCCGCTGCACTGGAAGAACTGGCTGCGTCAATCCGCGCACTCGGGCTCATACAGCCCATAACTGTGCGCCGCGTCAATACCGGCCGGTACCAGATAATCAGCGGCGAGAGACGCTACAGGGCCTGCCGCATGGCCGGAATGAGCATGATTCCAGCCTACATAAAGGACAGCGACGACCAGGGCATGCTCGAAATGGCCATAGTTGAAAATATCCAGCGTCAGGATCTCGATCCTATCGAGCAGGCAATGAGTTTCCAGCGCCTCATCGACGAATGCGGCCTTACGCAGGAGCAGATGGCAGACCGTGTAGGTAAAAAACGCGCCACGGTGGCCAATATTCTGCGTCTTCTCAAACTGCCCCTGAAAGTCCAGCATGACCTCAAAGTCGGCCTGATCTCCACTGGCCATGCAAAGGCGCTGCTCGGAGTAGAAGACCCTGCTCTTCAAGAGTCCTTGTGTGACGCTGCAGTTTCACGCGGCCTGTCAGTACGCGAGCTTGAGACGCTGGTGCGCGAGGGACGCGTGCCGGCATCTGTACAGCCTGCGGCTCAGGTCCCCCAAGATCTTCCCGAGCAATACAACCGCCTTCTTTCATGCATGGGACGGTATTTCAGCCGTGATATTTCAGTGCGCCGCAATTCCGCGGGCAAGGGCTCGCTCACAGTCAGGTTCAACTCGGACGCCGAGGTCGAAGCGTTCCTCAATGCTCTCGAAGAAGCCAGGTGATGAAGCGACTGCTGTTTTTGCTCCTGATGGTACTCGTTGCCGTAAATGCTTCCGCCCAGTTCAGGTCGGAGGCTTTTCAGCAGCAGTATAATGACGATAACAACACCATCAAGGACTCCACGGACGTGATGTTCTCGTTCAAGGAGTATTTCGCCGGCCTGGGGCACAAGCAGGATATCAAAATCGGTACTATGTTCGCAGGATCCATGATTTTCGTGGGAGGAGAGCAGATATACAATAAACAGTACTGGAAACTGCCCCTGGTTTACGGAGCTACTCTCGGTCCTCTGGGCGCAGGAATCTATCTTAACACTCAAGGGCGTCACGAGGCTGCCAAATACTGTTTCATAGGGGCTGGAGTAGCATACTGGGCCACGTTGATGGATGGTGTGATAAGCTATAAATCAGACGTTTATCCGCTTGCGGGGCGCGCCACCCTATATTCTCTTTTACTTCCTGGTCTCGGTCAGGCATACAATGGTGAATTCTGGAAAATTCCCATTTACCTGGGAGGCCTTGGTGCCGCTTATTACTTTTACGACACTAACAATATCAACTATCAGCGCTATCGCCGAATATACAAAGAAGCCACAAACAAGGAGGTGCAGTATACCGGTCCAATCACATCGGAGCAGGCACTCTATTACCGCGATGTGTTCCGCCGGTACCGCGACTATTCCATACTGGCAATTGCCCTTGTTTATCTGCTGCAGGTAATCGATGCCAACGTCTTCTCTTATATGCACGATTTCGAGATAGTGGACGATATGGCCATGACTGTCAAACCTTCTGTTATGATGCCGGACACACAGCTGGCCTTCAATCCCTCTCCGGCGTTCGGGATAAGCGTCGGATTTAAGTTCTGACACTATGCGCCGTTTTTTCCTGATTGTCCTGGTGCTTTTTGTCTGCGTACCTGCAGGAGCACAGCTTCTGCCCGGAAAGAGGACGAAGGCACTCGAGCAGGAAAACAAGACCCTCAGGCACAAGCTTGATTCCCTTAAATCACTTGTTGACAGCCTTCTTACCGTCGAGACCGAAGTCGTTCCCGAGGAGATTGCCGGGCAAGGCGACAACGTACCTGCAGGTGCCATGCAGGCCATGGACTATACCCCTGAGGTGACAGACAGCTTGCTGGCCCTTTGGTACAAGAACAATTTCGGCCGCGGCACCGACATGCAGGCCTTCAATATGGATACTGTTCATCTGTCATCGTCGGTCAGCGATACCGTGATGATGTCGCGCCTTGCGGCTTTGAACCCATATTTCACCCTGCCTTTCAATGATGTTGTAAAGAATTACATGGTGCTCTATTCCGAGCGCAGGGGTGAGGCAATGAAGCAGGCCATGGGACTTAGCACGTACTATTTCCCCATCTTCGAAGAGATCTTCTGCAAGTATGGTATCCCCTTGGAACTCAAGTACCTTGCCATAGTTGAATCAATGCTCAAGCCAACGGCAACTTCCCGTGCCGGAGCCAAGGGAATATGGCAGTTCATGTATCGCACCGCCCGCTCCTATGGCCTGGAAATCAACTCTTTCGTTGATGAACGCATGGATGTTGAGAAGTCTACGGACGCCGCTGCCCGCTACCTTAAGAGCCTTTACAAGATGCTCGGTGACTGGCCGCTTGCCGTAAGTGCATACAACTGCGGCGCGGGCAATGTCAACAAGGCCATAAGACGTGCAGGCGGCAGCCGCGACTTTTGGTCTGTCTATCCCTATCTCCCTCATGAAACCAGGGGATATCTGCCGGCGTTCGTGGGAGTGATGTATGCATTTGCATACAGCTCCGATTACGGCCTCGAGGCTGCTTCCGTAGGCATGCCAGGGCAGACAGACACATTCCATGTACACCGCAATCTCCATTTCAAGCAGATAAGCGAGGTGGTGGGCGTGCCACTGCAGGAGCTTCAGTACCTGAATCCCAAGTATTACAACGACATTATACCTGGCAGCGGCGGAGTATGCACGGTCAATGTTCCATACAACTGGAGCGCTGCATGGCTTGCCGCCGACCAGGATTCGCTTTACAACCACAACGCTAAACTCTATCTGTCCGACCAAGTGCTTAAAGATGTCTCCGAGGGCAAATCCTCCGGCAGCGGCGGCAGTGGTGCGCGTACGGTTTATGTGGTACGAAGCGGCGACACGCTGAGTCACATCGCCCGCCGTTATCATGTGAGCATCAGACAGTTGATGAATTGGAACCACATGCGAAGCGACAGGCTCAGCATAGGTCAGAAGATCTACATCTACTAGAATCCGCTATGGAAATGCGGGCCGAAGCGCCCGAATGCTGCACGGTCAAGGGCTTCCCGGTCGTCGGGATGGGCAATGGAGATAAGCAGGCGTGCCCTTTCCTGGAGGCTGCGGCCATATAGATCGACGGCGCCATATTCGGTAACGATCCAGTGTGCATCAGCCCGTGGCGTTACCACTCCGCCTCCGGAGTTGATAACCGGGACGATTTTGCCCACCCCCTTTGAAGTGCGTGAGGCCAGTGCCGTGATGCTCTTGCCACCCTTGGACATAGAAGCGCCGCGCACGAAATCCAATTGCCCTCCTGTGCCGCTGAAGATGCGCGTGCCTATACTGTCGGCACAAATCTGACCGGTAAGGTCAACCTCAATCGCTGAATTGATGGCTGTCGCCTTAGGGTTGGAGGAAATGACACGAATATCGTTTACGTACTCTATGTCACGCATCTGAACTCCGGGGTTATGATCTATGAATGAATAAACCTCCTGTGATCCCAGAAGGAAAGATGCTGTAACTTTGCCCCGGTCCACATTCTTGTTCTCCCCGTTGATTATACCGGCCTTGATCAGATGTAAGAGGCCGTCGGCGAACATTTCGGTATGAAGTCCCAGGTTGCGGTGCTGACCGAGCTGGGAGGCAAGGGCGTTGGGAAGCGCGCCAATGCCCATCTGCAGGCAGGCGCCGTCATCCACAAGCCCGGCGCAAATAAGGCCGATCTGCATTTCGAGCGCATTGGGCTCAACGAATGCCGCAGTGTCAAGAGGACGGTCGTCCTCGACAAGATAATCGATTGCATCGAGAGGGAAGAGCTCGCCGTAAGAGAATGGCACATTGGGATTAATCACCCCTATCACAAGGCCGGCATTGCGAATGGCGGCCGGGGAGCAGTCTACCGATGTTCCCAGGGAAACCATGCCGTTTTTATCAGGCAGTGAAATGCTGACAAGCGCGGCGCCAAGTTTTATTGCACCGCTGGCGTAAAGGCGGGGAGTCTCACTGAGATGAACCGGCAGATAGTCGGCATAACCGGCATTTACATTAGCTCTTACATTTGTGCCCACAAAAAAGCCCTGGTCGAAGAATATACCCTCGTAGCGCTGTTCGCTGTAGGGAGCGGGGCCCTCGGTGTGGAAATGGTGGAAATGCAGGTCGCATACATCAGAGGCATCAGCTCTGCGGCACAGTGCATCAATCAGGCAGTGAGGCACGCTGGCTACGCTGCTCAGGTGTATATGACTGTGCGAGGGAATATGGCTTACCGCCTCGTCGGCCGTGACAAATCTGCAATCTGACATTACGGCACAAAGATAATTATTCTTGCCGAGAGTCCATCTTCAGGTCATATTTTTTTATCAGATTCGAGATTTCGGGGTCCAGACGGCCTCGGTGCACGTAAGCTCCGTCCCTCGCACACGCACGAAGGTAGTACTCCACTGCACTGCGGTCATCACCCTGACGGGAACTGATGATTGCCCTCAGGTAGTCGGTCCGGGCATCGGAAGGCAGAGAGGAAAGTATTTCGGCAGCAGAGGCATTTCGGTCCGTCGCTACGGCGGCCACGGCTGTATTGTAGTCGGCATACGGCCTGAGGACCTTCAACGCTTCATTGTATTCGCGGTCGCGAATAAGCTGGACGCCACGCATATATACCGTGTCCAGCTCTGTAGTATGGATGGTGTCGTGCACCATCCCCCTGCGATGAAGATAGAAGTCAAACTTGACTATGCGCAGACGTGGATACAGATGCTCGCGCAGGTAGCGGTAACTTTGATGTGAGGCAAGAGCTTTCTCGCGCTCGTCCAGATTCTTGTTCAGTGAGGACACCCGGAGATAGTATTCTTTGAATTCCTCGTCCAGTGTCTTGTCGTCGGCAACAAGCGCATCCAGCATCGGCCAGTTCTCTCCGCCGCTCCTGCTCCGGAAGTGTATATGCGGAATGGAGGGCTTTTCTGCCGCGGCGCCTTCGAATGAAAGATAGGCTCCTGCGTCACGAAGCAGGGAATCCCTCAAACCCGAAGCGTACCGCCCGAAGAAGTCACTTGCCGCAGCAGCCCGCTTTTCCGAAAGGGCCTCGTTAGATTTGATCATGCCTTCAGGTGAAGCGAAAGAGGCAATTGTAATCGAATCCAGATCATATTCTTCGTTTACCACCAGGCCTCGGATGTTGTTTTTGATACGCCCGATTTCATCGGGATTGTTGCCGAGTTCAGGCTCCACATTCCACTTGCCTTGACGGAATTCGATGTAGCAGGCGGTATTTGCCCGCACCTTGCGGCTGATGACTTTGTCTATGTAGCGCTCTTTATTGTCTGCCAGTGAGGCAAGGGATGATATGTAAAAGGTCAGGGGCTCGGAGCGGGGTATTGTGTAAAGGCGTTTATCCTGCTCTCTTATCTCGCCGGACAGGCAGATGTCAACCTTTCGCAGAGCCGGAACGGTGTTTATGGTTTGTATGTAATTGTAAATGAAGTCTCCGTTGGAGTCCCGGATCACCGTATCCAGTTTGATTCCTTCGCTCACGATAGGCGCTTTTACGTAACGGCGGTACATTGCGTCTTTCATGCCGATACGACGTTTGTTGCGCCGCACAAGGAATCCGTATGTATAATGATCTATAGCTTCGCGCTCCGTCACGCCGTACATGGAAGCGAAGACGTCGTCCGATACATAAGTAGAGTCGTTTTTAAGGGCATAAATCCGGGGGAGATTGCGTTCCAGGAATATCTCGAGGTCGTGTTTGTTTATAAAAATTGTGGTGTCAGTAACTATGGATTCCAGAAAACGGCGGTACTGCTGATAGCCGCGGAGTTGTGCCTTGCGGTATCCGCTCCCGGTTATCAGCACGGGATCCAGACGCAGCGAGTCTCCAAGCATGAACATGTCGGGATCAAGTTGAAGCTGCCATTTGCTGTCTAGCATCTCCCGTGGCACGCGTACCTGGAATTCTATATCGACTTTACCATGACGTTCGGCCACATTGCGGAAACGGGCGGTAACGTAAGATGCTGTTATCCTGTCGGTAGCCACCATCTCCCCATCGACATCCTTTATCGCATTCATAATCAGCGTCTGGTTCCCTTCGAAATCTACTATCCTGAGCGTGTCGCGGGGTGAGTCCGGGAGGGATACGGTCGGCATTTTGACTTCACCGTCAGGCAGTGTCAGGCTTGCGGCAATCTCAGACTTCTTGATTTGCTGCAGCCTGTGGGTGGTTGCACACGAGACGGCTAGTACAACAAGGAAGAGCGTCACGGGCAAGAAACATTTTGTATTTTCCATGACGCAAATATGAAGTATAGTGCGCCGATAAAAAAAGAATCGTAAAAATCAGCAAAGGATTTTTTACGATTCTTAAAATGAGGCCGTTAACCAAAAGAATCCGGGAGCGGATTGTTTCGATTAAAGAGTTGTTATACTAGAATAGCAAGGTCTCAGGGCAAGATGGCGGTGAATGCTGAAGCCGTTTTTGTTCACTCCGTCTATGTCATGGTACTTACCGACATATATACGGTCTCCGTTATGGTCGGTATCGGAACACCACACGAAATCGTGGCGCCATAAAGGCTGTCCGCAGGCAAGATAGAAGGCAAAGAAAGCATATACGCACAGGATCGCGGAAGGGAAAACTATTCCGCTTCCGGCAATCGATTCGGGCGACAGACTTCTTGTGTCTTCGAAAACGTCCTTCCGCAGCAAGTACCATCTGGAATCGAGTGTCTTGTGTACGAAATCCTCTTTAAGATACCAGTCTTGATTGTAAAGGCACGGTTCAGACCTGTCGGGGTCTATTCCGAAACAGTCGCGAAACTTCAGAATATCAACAGGATCGCCGGCAGTTCCGGGATATCCGAGGACCAGTAGAAAATCTGCTGCACTCTTTTCAAGCAGGGTATCGGAGTATTCCAGCGGCGGGATATCCTCCGGCCGCAGGGGAGAGCAACCCATGGCGGTGAGCATGCTGTTGATTCGATCCGGGCCAATGAAGTTGGAACCGAATAGAGCTTCTGCTTGTTTTAAATGCATAGTCCGAGTTGTGATTCTTTCCATTTCTGGTACTCGATGACCTCATCTGCCGTGGCAAGATGGCCCAGAGCCGAGTACTTTTCGATACGTTCGATTTCAGCGGACAAACGGTCGAAACGCATGCCCCAGCCGCTGTTGACAAACCAGTTGAGATTGCGCACGGGAGCATTGTATAAGAGTATCCCGCTATTTGTGTCCAGCACGACCCTGAGGAAAGTCAGGTAGGCTCTGTATTGATGCTCATGCGAGGCCACGAGGGCTAGTTTTTTCCAGCCGTTTTCAGTTGCCATACGAACGACTTCAATAGCCTGCTCGCGGGTATGCTGCGATTTGGCCTCGTGTATAAGGTCCTCCTCGGGCACACCCTGGTTGAGTATGAACGGGGCGACTTCTTCATAGGGGAAACTGCCGTAGTCTTTATCTATGATGTTGCCGCTGAATATGATACGGTCTACCTGGCCGCTCTTGTACAGGTCGACGGCCTTCTGGAAACGGAAGAATCCGTCGCCTTCCAGGAGTATGGCAGCGTCGGAATGCATAAGGCAGTCATTATCGACTATCGCCAGTATTTTTTCCCTGTCGGTTATCATTATAGGTCTTCCCAGAAAATAGGATCGCGGGCGGGGATGTCTTTATTGACAGCCTTGCCGATGATGGTCTGCTTGAATTTTGGCGGAATGCCGAGGGCCGGCCGGAGTACGTCGATGTCGTCGGCGGTCAGGACCTGTCCCTTCTTGAGATCGCGCTTTGCGTAGAGGCAGCGGCGCTGCACGAACACAGTTTCTCCTTCTTCCTGAACAACTTCCTTGCGGGTACTTCCCATAGCCCGCTCGACTTCGCGTATTGAGTCAACCATGAATTTGAATTCCGCAGGTTCCATGGAGTGCGGGTGGTCGGGGCCGCTGTCGTGCTTGTTAAGGGTGAAGTGCTTCTCGATGACGCGTGCACCCAGCACTACCGACGCGAGAGCCACCACGTGACCGGGGGAGTGATCGGAATAGCCTGTAAGACAGTCAAATGCAGACTGGTATGTTTTAAGCACATTGACATTGGCACTGTCAATCTTTGAAGGGTAATTAGTGATGCACTGCATGAGCACAAGGTCGCGGTTACCTGTCTTTTCTATGGTACGTACGGCCTCATCTATCTCGGACATAGTGGCGTCACCGGTGGCGAGCATCACTGGAATGCCTTTCCTGGCGGTGTAGTCCAGCATCTCAAGCCAGGTTATTTCGCCGGAACCAATCTTGATAAAAGGCAGATTCATATCTGCACAAAGGTCGATAGCCTCTTTGAAATATGGTGATGTGGAAAAGTCTATGCCGACCTGCTTGCAGTAGTCGGCGACCTCGCGGTGCCACTCTATTGGAAACTCTACGTCGCGGAAAACTTCCGTGACCGTGCGGCCCCAGGAACCATGGACTCCATGGAGGACCATCTTTGAAAAACCGCCCTCAGAGACTATGCTTTCGGCCTTGAACGTCTGGAACTTGGCGCAGTCGGCCCCAGCCTCCTTTGCGGCATCGACGAGACGCTTTGCCTTGTCCAGACTGCCGTCGAAGTTGCCGCCTATTTCGGCGATGAAGTAGGTCGGATAGTCGGGACCTATCATCTTGTCGCCGATCTTGATGTTTTTGTTGAATTTGAGCATATCGGTAATTAGTTTAGTCGTTTGAATCCGGACTGGCATACCGGGCCGTCAAGAGCCTTCATCACATCGCGGCCGTCCTCGAAATCACGTATGTCCGCAAAGATTTTGTCCAGTTCCTCGAAGTAATGGTCTATGACGTCGGGCGTATGGGCGATGCAGGTATACATACTGTTACCGGCCAGGAAGCCCTTCTTGAGCATCTCCTGGGTGATGTAAGTCTTGTAAGCAAGATGGTTGGGGCTTTTGAAAGAATAGCCAGCAAGGGCGGGTATGCCCCATTGCTCGATCTGGAGACCGTATTTGTCGGCCAGGGCCTGCCAGCGGCGCTTGTTTTCAAGACCAAGGCGGGTAATGGTTTCCCATGATCTGACTCTTTCCATCTCGGCAAGGGTAGCAAGCGCAGCAGTCGGGCCTATCCGCTCGGTCCAGAAGGTGCTGCTTATCCATGATCCCTGTGCTGCATCCATGATGTCGGCACGGCCTACAACTGCGCTCAAGGCGTAACCATTGCCGATAGTCTTGCTGAATACGGCCATATCGGGTTCCACGCCGTATTTAAGGAACAAGCCGCCGAAAGTCTCTCGAAAACCGCTGGTGCATTCGTCGAAGATAAGCACAAGGCCCCTGTCAGAGGCGAGCTTGCGCACCTTCTGGAGGAAATTGTCCTCGGGCCCGAAATTGCGGCAGACTTCCATCTTGATTATGCCTACGTCTGGATTCGTATCCACAATCTCAAGCAGCTCTTCAAAATTATTGTAGTGAAAGGGGAGTGCCGTGCCTCGAAGGCCGGAAGGAACTCCGCCAGTGGGTATGCCGGGCAACAGATGGCCGGCAAGAGCATCGCTCTCTCCGAGATTGACGGAAACATACCAGTCGTGCCACCCGTGGTAACCGCAGATGGCGATTTTATCCTTGCCGGTGAAAGCCCGTGCAATGCGGACGCAAACCGAGTTTGCCTCGCCGCCGCCTCTGGTATAGCGTACTCCGCCCGCCCAGGGATTCATCTGAAGAAGCCTTTCTGCCAGATATACCTCCTCGGGGCAGTTCAGCGTGGTCATGTTTCCGTCGCGCACCACTCTCATAACAGCTTCATCTACAGCGGGATTAGCATAGCCCAGGGTGTTTGTGCCTATACCCATCATGGAGCAGTCGATATATTCTTTCCCGTCAAGGTCCCATACACGGCAGCCTTTGGATTTGCTGAAATATGACGGCCAGTTCTCGGGAAGCAGTTGCTCGGGTCTTTTGGAGAGGAGCATGGTGCCGCCAGGAATCATTCTTTTGGCCTTCTTGTACAATTCTTGTCCTTTTCCCATTACTTTATTACTCTGTCGTTGGCGAGAGACTTGGCATAGCCCTCGTTACGCATAATTGACGAATTGATGTCTTTAACTGAAGGATTTGCATCCAGATATGAAATGTAGTCGGCGCAGTGCTTGTCGATGCCGATATTCTCAATAAGAGCCTTGATGAGTTCGAAATCACGGGGCTCATCGATGGTCATACGGAGCTCGGAACGGTCGGAGGGAGCCGTCACATTGAAGGACTTGAACAGCGTGCCTCCCATTACGGAAGAATTCTTCTTGATATATGGGGTCACGTGTTCGTGCTCGCTCTGAAGACGTGCCTCCTTCCATGCACGCTCAAGGGCGGAGAACTTGAACACTTCCGTATCCATTCCGTCGGGGTAGGTGGGGATGAGCGTATTGGAAGCATAATCATATCCTCCGTCGATGCATACATCAATGACCTGATCGATTATTTCCGGGTCGATGAGCGGGCAGTCCGAGGTGAGACGCACAACGTAATCAGGCTTCTCGGGCAGGGCGGTCTGATAGAAACGGTCGAGCACATCGTCCACCGAGCCTTTGTGGTAAGCGACTCCCAGTTTATCTGCAATTGCGGTGATAAAAACCGCTCCTTCTTCAGGGGTAGTGGCGACCTTGAGTCCGCTGATATTCTTCGCCTGCAGGATCCTCCGAAGATGAATCTCCAGCAGGGGCATTCCGCCAACCTCCTTTAAAATCTTGGCAGGCAGTCGGGTAGAGCCGTAACGTGCCTGGGTTATAGCAAGTACCTTCATTGTTCCTCCGTAGATTCTTCTGGAAGCACGAATGGTTTGAGCCCCTTGGCGGCTTCGGCTGCAGTGATCCTCACTCCGCCGTTGTCGAGATCTATAAGGGTATAGCGGTCATTGCCCATCCCGAGTTCCTTCATATAGCTGAGCTGGCGAAGACCGTGGCGGCTTTCGATGCGCTCGACAAGGGCGTGATGCTCCTCCTCTTTCATTGCGTAAACAATGTCAATGCAGGCCTGGTCGATTGCCAGGATGTCGGTGGATGAAAGAATGCCGACATTAGGTGTGACAACAGGCTCAGCTGCAAGGCCCTCGCAATCGCATGAGACTGACATATTGCGCATTACGTTAACATAGGCCACATTCTTTCCAAAATGGTCGATAGTAGCTTTGGTGGATTCGGTCATCCTCTCCATGAACTCTTCCTGGGCAATGTCCCACTGGTCGGGTTGACCGGGAGTGGTGTGAATCCAGGCCTTGCCGAGATGTCCGTCAGCGCAGCCTATGCCTATGTTTTTATTGCTCCCGCCAAAGCCTCCCTGAGTGTGACCCTTGAAATGGGTAAGTGCCAGCATGGAATCATAATTCAGCAGGTGAGAACCGACAGACATCTGCTTGAACCACTTGCCTCCCTTGACAGGAAGGCATTCATTGCCTTCCTCATCCATTATGTCGACGGGGCAGAAAGTCCAGCCGTTTACCTCAATGGTCTTACGATGGAGTGCCGTTGTAGAACGGTCTCCCTCGTAATAGGTGTTGGTCTCGATAATGGTGGCATCGGGCAAGTCTTTCTCGAAGAGAGCTTTGACCCATGAACTGGGAATTATGTTAGGGCCGTTCTGCTCGCCGGTATGAAGTTTTACTCCTACCTTGCCGGTGATGTTCTGGTTGACTTTCTCGTAAGCCTTGATAAGGCCTTCGGGGGAGAGGTCACGCGTAAAAAAAACTACGGACTCACTGCCGGTACGCTGCTCATAAGGAATGTACTTGTCACCGTTTTTTCCGGGAACAGGGGCTTTGTCTTTAGTCTTTTGGTAATACATGAGCGCCGCGGCTGCGGCAACGCACGCAATTGCTATCCATAGAATGTTCATAATCCTTTTATGCATTTTACAAATGTAATGAATTAATTTGTATTTCCGACCGCGTTATCCTTTCAGAAACATGCAGAACAAAGAAAAACGGGCTGGAACCTTGCGATTCCAGCCCGCTGAAACAATAAATCATATTTAACGAATTACTTCGTTATGACTTTGGCCATCTCAAGAACCTTGTTGCTGTAGCCCCACTCGTTGTCGTACCATGCGCAGACCTTGACGAAGGTAGGATCGAGCTGGATACCGGCCTTCTCGTCGAAGATGGAAGTGCGGGGATCGTTGCGGAAGTCGGTGGCTACTACTGCGTCGGCGGTATAGCCGAGAACACCCTTGAGCTCGCCCTCGGATGCTGCCTTCATGGCGGCGCAGATCTCCTCGTAAGAGGCGGGCTTTGCAAGCTCGACGGTGAGGTCGACGAAGCTCACGTCGGAGGTGGGAACGCGGAGGCTCATACCGGTAAGCTTACCATTGAGCTCGGGGAGAACCTTACCTACTGCCTTGGCTGCGCCGGTAGAAGAAGGAATGATGTTCTCGAGGATGCCGCGGCCGCCTCTCCAGTCCTTCTTGGAAGGACCGTCGACGGTCTTCTGGGTAGCGGTGGCAGCGTGGACGGTGGTCATGAGGCCACGGACTACGCCGAAGTTGTCATTGAGGACCTTGGTGATAGGGGCAAGGCAGTTAGTGGTGCAGGAAGCGTTGGAGATGATGTCCTGTCCGGAGTAGGTCTGGTGGTTGACACCGTAGACGAACATAGGGGTTGCATCCTTTGAAGGAGCGGACATGATGACCTTCTTTGCGCCGGCCTCGATGTGCTTGCGGGCCTTTTCGTCGGTAAGGAACAGGCCGGTGGACTCAACCACGACCTCAGCTCCGACCTCGTCCCACTTGAGGTTGGCGGGATCCATCTCGGCGGTGAGGCGGATCTTCTTGCCACCGACAAGAAGGTAGTTGCCTTCGACAGCGACGTCGCCCTTGAATGCGCCGTGTACTGAATCGTACTTGAGCATGTAGGCGAGATAGTCGGGATCGAGAAGGTCGTTGATACCTACGATTTCGATGTCATTGGGGAAATTTTCAACTGCTGCACGGAATACCATACGGCCGATACGGCCAAATCCGTTGATACCAAGTTTTACCATTTTTGCTTTTATAAAAGTTAAACAATAATTATTCCTTAAAAGGCCGCGCAAATTTATCAAAATTTTACTTAAAATCAATTATATTTGCAGAAAAAAGATGAGGATTCTTGTAACAAATGACGACGGTTTCGGCTTTGGCGGCCTGGATGCTCTTATCAATGTGCTCAGACCCCTGGGAGACTTGACCGTCATTGCTCCGAAATCCGCCCAAAGCGGCATGTCCATGGCAGTAACCATGGGTTACAAGCCAATAGCCGTCCATCACATAAAAACGCTCCCGGGCGAGGACTGGTGGTATCTTGACGGCACTCCTGCCAGCTGTATAAAGTTCGGAATCGACAATGTCCTCTATCCGGAGCGCCCGGACCTGGTCGTCAGCGGCGTCAACCACGGCAACAACGCCGCCACTGCCGCGGTTTATTCCGGCACCATCGGCGCTGCCATGGAAGGTGCAGTAAACGGAATACCTTCTATTGCCGTAAGTCTTGACGATTTCAGGCCCGATGCCGATTTTTCAGCAGTCGAAAGCATGCTTCCCGGCATTCTTGCCAAACTGCTGCCTTCTTACAGCAAGCGCTTCGGTGCTTTTTACAACATTAATTTCCCCGCTCTGTCGGCAGAGCAAATCAAGGGCATACGTGTTACCCGCATGGGTATGGCACACTGGGAGAAAGAGTATATGCCCTATGACACAGGCTTTCTTGCTTCGCGCAATCACACTCCCACCGCGGCAGATAATGCTTATGTGGCATCAAAGTTGCCGGAAGAGGATCTGGTAGTGATGGGCGGAGAGTTCGTGAGCAACCCCGGAAACGCTCCGGATGCCGACCATCTGCTGCTGCGCGAGGGGTTCATTACCATCACGCCTCACAATTTCAACAATACCGATACGGCGGAAATGGAACGCTTATGCGATATTATCTTATAGCAGGTGAGGCCTCCGGCGATTTGCACGGCGGCAATCTCATCAAAGCCCTCAAGGCTGAGGACTCCGGTGCGGAATTCCGCTTCTGGGGAGGAGATTGCATGTCCGCTGCCGCCGGCATTCCCCCTGTAGTTCATTATCGCGACGGCGCGGTCATGGGCATCAGCGATGTTCTCTCCAAACTGCCCTCCATTATCAAACGGCTGGAGACCTGCCGCAAAGACATCGCCGGCTGGCATCCCGACGCAGTCATACTTATCGACTATCCGGGGTTCAATCTCAAAGTCGCCAGATTCTGCCATAGTGCCGGTATCAAGGTCCTGTATTATATCGCACCTAAGACCTGGGCCTCCCGCGAAGGCCGCAATGCCTTGCTTAAATCGCAGGTAGATCACCTTTTTATCATATTCCCCTTCGAAGTCAAGTATTTTCAGGGTAAGGGAATATCATTCACTTACACCGGCAACCCGCTCGTTGAAGAGGTTGCTGAGCATCCTTTCAGCAGGCCGTGTGAGGGTCAATACCTGGCAATTCTTCCCGGATCACGGAAAGGGGAGATTTCCCATACCCTTCCTATATGTCTGGATGCGGCTAGGGAAATGGGCATGAAAGCCGTCATAGCAGGCGCGCCGTCCATGACTCCGGATGATTATGCGCCATATCTTACCGGCAGGAGCGATGCCGAATTGCTTTTCGGCCGCACATACGATATTGTTAAGTTTGCTGCTGCTGCCATGGTCAATTCCGGCACAGCATCGCTTGAAACGGCCTTGATAGGCACACCCCAGGTTGTTTGCTGGAGCGCCAGCAAGCTGACTTGGTTCGTCGGCAAAAGAATTCTAAGGGTACTTGACCATGTCAAATACATATCCTTAGCCAATCTATGTCTTGATAAACCAGTCTTCAAAGAACTTCTCCAGGACGATTTTAACGTATCTGCCCTTACTTCCGAGCTACGTACCCTGGTCGTTGACGGCTCAAGACGTTCTGCAATGCTGGAAGATTATGCCTCCCTGCGAGTTCTGCTCGGCGGGGGCGGCGCATCTAAAAGGGCCGCTGTTGCAATGATTAATGAAATCAAACCACAATTGATATGAAAAGAATACTTTTAATCGCGCTCACTGCGCTGTCCCTGTGCAGTTGCTCCGTTCTGGGGAGCATAGCATGGAATCCAGAAGGTTTGGCAAGCGCCGCCGGTAAAGCCGCTACCGCAGCCAGCATCTCCGACGAGATGGTTGTTGAGCTATGCCGCCAGTCCATTGCCTCGCTGGACCAGCAGAATGTCATAGACAACGGTGCTTACACCAAGCGTCTTGCCAAAGTCCTGTCCGGGCTCAATGAACTTGACGGACTTCCTCTCAACTTCAAAGTGTACAGAACCAATGACATCAATGCATTCGCCAGCGGAGACGGATCAATCCGCGTTTATTCAGGGCTTATGGATGTCATGGACGACGAAGAACTGACCGCCATCCTGGGCCACGAGCTCGGTCATGTACGCCACAAAGACACCAAACGCGCCATCAAGAATGCCTATGTAGCATCTGCGGCGCGCGATATCCTTGCCTCTGCAGGCTCATACGGAGCCATGGCTTCGGCCCTTCTTGGCGATGTGGGCGAGGCTCTCGTCAGCGCCCAGTTCTCGCAGGCCCAAGAGTATAAAGCCGACGAGCACGGATGTCAGTTTGCAATTGAACGGGGAATGAACCCGTACAGTATGTACAATGCACTGAACAAGCTCAATCAGCTTTCAGACGGCCAGGGTGGATCTGTCATTGCACATATGTTTGCAGATCACCCCAAAACCGAAAAGCGGATGGAAAAAATGAAGAAGATGGCCGACGATTATATGGCTAAATCTTCAAAATAGCGTAAACCAGATTCTTCAGGATGTAACAAACCAGGGTCAGCAAGATTACGACTGACCAGTTGAGTCTGCAGAATACACATACAAGGATGGCCGCAAGCACAAGACCTGCAAGCGCCATCCTTTTTATTTTGAGCGCTGAGGGATCATCCTTGTGGAACTTGAACGAGAACATTGGTATCTCGCTTAGCAGCAGGAAAGAAAGGCAGAGGCTAATGACCGGAATGAACACCGGGCCGGCGCACCAGTCAGCAAGGAAGGATGCCGGATCGGATGCGACATAGTAGCAAAGAGAGCCGCACAAGAGCGCTGAGGCCGGAGTGGGGAGACCCAGGAAGCCTGCGCTCTGGCGTTCGTCCACGTTGAATTTTGCAAGGCGAAGGCCGCTGGCGAGAGTTATCACCAGGGGAACCCAGCTGACCCAGCTTTCTCCGAACATGCAAGTGCCGGACAGGTTGTACAGCATAACGGAGGGCAGGACACCGAACGATACAAGATCGGACAGGGAGTCCAGTTCCTTGCCCATATCGGAATAAGCATCAAGGGCACGGGCGGCAAAACCGTCAAGGAAGTCTGCGGCGGAGGCGGCAAGCATAAGGATAAAGGCAATGTCGAGACGGCCTTTAAAAGCAAACACCACCCCGATTATCCCGCATATGAGATTAATCGAGGTGATGCAGTCGGGGATGTATTTCTTCATTATCAGTTACTTGATTCCAAGTTTGGACTTGATGTCGCGGGGGATGGCATCCTTGTGGACCATGATGTCGAGGCTCTGGCCCTTGACATAGGCCTCGGTGGCATACCATATTCCCTTGTACTTGCCAGTCTCGCCCCAGGAATTCTTGACCATGTAGTATTTCTTGCCGTTCTGGTCTTTGGCGATGCCGTATATCTGCATGCCATGGTCGTCGGTCATGGTCTTGTTGTCAAAGTCAATCTGACGGCTTTCCTGAGTCGCTTCTTTCTCTACGATCTTGATTTCCGGCGCCTTGCCGCTATCTTTGCCCACCCAATGCTCCTGGTCGGAACCGGCGGTTGATGCTGCAGCGTCCACGTTGACGGCAAGTCCGTCGCGGGTGAATCCGATATTGCTGACATCAGCGCCCCATGCTGCGGTGTAGCCGTTGTTGAGGGCATTGTCAAGGACGGTCATGAACTCATCGATGGGGAGGTTGTAGGCAGGATCCCAGCGCCAGTTGTCACAGACCTCGATCGCAAACTTGGTGTAGAAAGGATGATGAGTAAAACTGGTGATGGTGACATAGTCGGCGGGATTGATCTTGAGGGCGTCGCGGTAAGCGGCAGGAGTATATTCCTTGCCGTCAACCATGAACTTCTCGGGGCATTTGCCAAGATACTCGTCGAGTACGGCCTGCAGGGCCCTTTGCCATGCTGTGCTGAGGGCGCGGTTGGGGTTTTTCACGACAGCATCTACGATGCCGTTCAGGACAGCCTCCAATTCACCAGTGACGGGAAGGTCGGTTCCGTAATTCAAGCCGGGCATTGCATCGTTGGGGACGATACCGTAATCGCGTATTACATCAAGCACATCATCCGCCTCGGAGCCGATGGCAAAGTTTAGTTTACCGTCCAGGCGGACATACTTGATTGCCCTTTCGCGGAAGGAGTTGCTGACGACGAAGAATTCGGAGAAGTCGGGATACTTAAGGGTATCGGAAATTTTGTTCAGGCGGATTGCCTCAGACTCGAAAAAACCAATGGCCGAGTAGGACCAGCAGGTTCCGCTGCGGTATTGATTCTTGACAGAGGTGATGGGATTTGCCTTTACAGTTGTAAACTGATAATCAGGGAATTGCATCGCAGGCCTGGGCTGTGCCGAAAGTGCTGCTGCGCAGAAAACAAGCGCGAGGGGAATCAATAACTTCTTCATTATAGATAATCTTATGCTTACAAATATAAGTAAAAATGGAAAAAAGTGACTAACTTGCACTGTTTTTTATGACTATGCGCAACTCCTCATTTGTATTATTCCTCATGCTGCTTACGTCGGCTTGTGTCCATAATCCCCGTGAAAAAGACACTCCTACAAGGACATTTATTGCAAGCAGTGAATATGGAACCTCTACGCGTACCACACTTAACGGAAGCAGCGTCCTGTGGTCCGCTACCGACAATATATCAGTTTTCAACCAGACAGTCCCCCAGGGCGAGCTCTATACAATCAATGCGGGGGATGCCGGCAAGACAAAAGCATCTTTCAGCGGTAACGACCCGGGGGCTGCGCCTTGGTTCGCCCTTTACCCTGCCGATGGGGCCGCATCACTTGCCGATGGCAAACTGTCAATCATGCTCCCCGGAGTTCAGGCATACGCGGCTGCCAGTTTCGGAGTCGGAGCCAACCCCATGGTGGCCGTGAGTTCCACGGGCACACTGGATTTCAAGAACCTTTGCGGCATTCTTCAACTCCAGCTGACCGGTCACGGCACCGTAGCGTCCATTACCCTGACATCTTCGGCACAGGAGGCACTGTGGGGTAGCGCACAAGTTGCTGTAGATTATACGGATGTACCACGTCTGGAAATGACCCAAAGCGTTGATGACCAGCACCGTACAATCACTCTGGACTGCAGCGATGGAGTTGAATTGGGGGACGATGCCATTTCGTTCTATTTCGTTCTTCCCGCAGGAACGCTTTCATCTGGTTTTTCGATCCAGGTATCAGGTGGTGACGGCAACAGCGTAAGCCGCAGCACTGCTACCGACCTTAGCATTGTCCGTTCAACCATCAAGCGGATGAGCCCCGTCGACTGCTCTCTCTCTGCAGCACCGCTCACTGCCTTGAGTGAATATGGCGTTTACGATCTTTCCGCTGCTGAGCCCCGTCCGATCCGCGTATTCGGCACCGGAGATCAGCTTGCCCTGCGCAGCGGAGCTCAAAGTGTATTTCGTATCCAGAGCCTCGTCAACGCAAACGCCTTGAGCATCTGCTTCCCTCCGGACATGTCAGAAGGGGAGAGTTACGAGATTACGCTCAGTTCTGTAGGTCAGACGGGAGTGGAAGACGCCACCGTTCAGGCTGTCCTCCTGCAGCGTTCCGGCGGCACTTGCTGGCTCGAGAATAAAGAGAATAAAGTTGGATACATTATCGCGGCTGAGCTATGAAAAAGATACTTCTGACAGCATTGGCAGCCCTTTTTGCCATAGGTGCATACGCCGCTCCCGTGAGCCTTAACCGGGCCAGGCAGATGGCCGGAGATTTTTTCGGAGTTGACATAAACAGGCCTCGTCTCGCAATGGGAAGCCGCGGCAGTGTTTCAGTCAATGGCTTGTCTGATCCTGCATACTATATCTTTAACAACGACCAGGGCGGTTTTGTAATTATATCCGGGGACGACCTGCTGGAGCCCATCCTGGGATACTCCCGTACCGGTCATATCGACGAGAACCGTATTCCTTCAAATATGCTCTACTGGCTTGATCAGATAAGGGCATCTGTTCGAGTACTGCGCAAGTACAACGTCCCGTATTCTGTTGGCGAGGCCGTACGTAAAAGTCGTCCCTCCACCAGGGCAGATGAGCAGGAAGGTAAATTCCTTGAACTTCCGGAGTGGAGCCAGGAGAATCCCTACAACTGGTTTTGCCCCACAATTGCTCCATACGAAAGCAGCAAATCCTTGACCGGTTGCGTTGCAACGGCGATAAGCATGGTAATGCGTTACCACCAGTGGCCTCCGTGCGGAAACGGCACGCTGCCCGATTACACGATGGATTATTATGCCGATCCCAACAGTTTCAGTATTATAGACATACCCATGCAGGGGCATGCCCTGGGCCATGAATACAAATGGAGCATAATGCCCATGGAGGACTTCTATTCGGAACGCATCAAGACTCCTACCGAAGGTCAGAAACAGGTCGCCTGGCTGATGTACGACTGCGGCATAATGATGCAGGCCAGCTATAGCACTGAGGGTACCGGAGCCTATTCTTTCCGCATCGGCGAAAGGATGGCCCAGTACATGTATTACAAATCCAGTTCCCGATATGTCGTCAAGAGCGGCTACACCACTGAGGCATGGATCAACCTCATTAAAGAGCAGATAGACAAAGGGCTTCCTGTTCTCTACGGCGCTGACAGCGAGGCCGGCGGCCACCAGTTTGTAGTTCATGGATACGATGCTGACGGCAACCTTTATGTAAACTGGGGCTGGGGAGGCGACTGCAACGGATACTTCGATGTTGACTACTTCTATCCTTACAAGGACATCGACTGGACTTTGTACGGCTACACCCCCGAGGAGGCAAAGCAGATTGAGGAGGAGGAGACTTTCAATTCGGGACACGATGCTGTCATCGACCTGGAACCCGACAGGAACTTCACACCCGAACCGGTAGAAATGGATGAACCGGAGCCCATCGTCACCGAGACTGAAATAATTCCCTTATACCTCAAAAACGGCAGTTACCGCGGGCATGAGTATTACGGGCTGTCGGTCTCATCCGGTACGCTTGCCCAGGGATCATCATACAAGATGAACGCCGGCTTGATATACAATCCCACCAGCACGAAGTTCAATGGCTATTTCCGCTTTGTTCAGACTGACTACAAAGACAATGTCGTCGGCATCCTGAGCGCCTCGGACAAGAAAGCATACGTCAACGCAAACAGTTTCTTTTATATTTACGACATTAACTGCATGTCCGCGCTCAACTGGACACTTGGGGACAAGGTTCGCCTGCACTGTTCAATGGACAAAAAGGCGTTCTATCTGGTTGACAAGCAAGAAGATGATACCGAAACTATCGGCGAAATACCACTCATCCCCATGTACTTTATCAGCCCGGATGCAAGCGAAGTGCTTGTCAACAGCAATGAAAAGTACTCTTCCGTCGAGTGGTCAAACTCCAACGGTTTCGAAAAGGCCGTCATCACTTACCCCGACGGCACGACAGAAACCATCCGTAAACCAGCAGAGTAGATAGCAGGCGGCCCTCAGCTGCGGTACTCCTTTCTCAAAACCGTGCCACCCTCGGCATCGTAAGAGGGAGGGGCCCACGCAGTGGGAGGGGTCGCGTAAGCGACGTTTTGAGAAAGGAGTACCGCAGCTGAGGGCGTTATATAATTATTGTATTTCCAGCGTAGAGTCGTTAATTCCGTTGGACTTGATGATATCTTTGGCGCGGGAAAGTATTTCCGACCTGTTGAATGAGTCGTCTACTGAAAGCTTGGCTGTAAGGGCTGCCTCGGTTGTGCTGATGGGCCAGATATGGAAACCGCTGACCTCATTGACCCCGGGAATCCCGCTGATCTCTTTCGAAATCTTTTCGGCGTCAATCCCCGCGGGCACAGCATCAATGCTCAGCTTGAAACTCTCCACAAGCACGCTCATGATAGAAGCAAGGATGAAGCCGGCGATACAGATGCTCATAATAGGATCCAGCAGAACAAAGCCGGTCCACTTGATTATGAAACCAGCGATGACAACGCCAATTGACAGAAGACAGTCAGTAAGCATATGAAGGAATGCACCGCGAGTATTTACATCGTGCCGGCGCTTGTACGAAAGCAGAACTACAGAAAGGAAGTTGACCACGATACCTACTCCAGCTGTTATGCTGATGGCGTCAGCGTCCGGTGACAGGGAAGCGGGATCCATCATGCGCTGAATGCTTTCATAAATAATGGAGACGGCCACTACAACCACGAAAACGGCATTGAGCAAGGAAATAAGTACCGTAAGCTTACGATAACCGAACGTGAACTTCTTTCCGGGCCTGCTGGATGCCAGGATGAACGCAAGAAGGGTAAGTCCTAGCGAAAAAACGTCCACCAACTTGTGGCCGGCATCGGAAACCAAAGACATGGAGTCAGACCTGAAGCCCATCCAGGCCTCGAATGCCACGAATAAAGCATTGAGTATTATTGCGCCGATGTAAACCTTCTTCAGGTCGCCGGTAATACTTTCGGAAATTAGATGATGGTGATGATGATGCTTCTCCATAAGTAATATGCATTCAAAGTATGCAAAGATATGGATTTTTTGTATTTTTGTAAATTATAAAAGACAATCTTTATGCGCCGAGTTTTCTATGCCTGCCTGAGCATCCTTCTGGTCGCCGTTTCGTGCGGGCCGCAGGAGCATACCGGCAGGGACACTATCGCACTTGTCAAGAGCATTGCCGCTGACAATACCTCTCCCGATCACATCATGCTGACCGGCTTTTCAAAGCCTCTGTCCGCGGGAAATATCTACGTCTGCGGGACCGCCCGTCAATGCTCGCTGATAGGAAATGCTTTCCTGGAAAGCGACATCTTTGACAATGTTCGAGCCCGTAGTTATTCCGACGGCCTCAAAGATTATGCAGGCGAGACCTTTTCACTGGTGAGCGATGTTACTTATACCCCATATTCTGAGTTTGCTGAGGCGTACACCGAGGAACCCCTTCGCGAGTTGACTGTCCGAATGGCACTCTCGCTTCTCCGGGACAAATGCAACATGAGCGTTTATGATATTGAAGGCAATGCTTCCAAGGCTCCCGCCAAACTGATCGTACTCGCAGATCCATGGATGCAGCGCTGCGGCAAGTTCGACATCGACACTTTGTTCTCGCTGACCTCGTGCAAAGTACCTGTTGTATCACCGCAGGATCTTCTGTTCGACGCCGCTTTCACCGGCGAAAAGAAGTATTTCAACGTAGGCCTGATGTGCGATTCCCTCAGTCATGATAGCGGTATATACGGTTCGATATTCAAAGACAAAGTATCCCACTATAAAATAATGGGAGCCAAGTACTTCGAGGCGGCATCAGGCATCTCCGATTCCGGCCAGCTGGAAGCTTTCCTCGACTCATATATTTCTTCCGGCCAGACCGAACCTCTTGATGTACTTCTGGTGGACGACTGGAGCGTCGACCTTGACCAGATGCGGCAGGCCCTGAACAACATACGCGATTTCAGCAAGGAAGAATCAATGCGTTACGGCAAATGCATCTCGCAGGATTTTGTCATAATGGGAAGTTCGGAACTTACCATGCGTGAGTGTTACCTTCTGTTGCGTAAGCACAGCATGTTCACCCACAGGATTGCGTTGCCGCAGTTGGAACAGTATGTAATAATGCCACAACCGGGCGGTGAAGAAATGCAGTTTTTGTTGATACCGGGCAAGGATGTTTAAAATAACAATTGAAGCAAGCGAAATAGAACAGATGCCCCTGGGATCCTTTCCAGGGGATATCCAGGTCATCGATAAGCCCGGCCTTGAATACGAAAGGGCAGTTTTTTACCTGCGCCGACAGAAGGTGCTTGGTTTCGATACCGAAAGCCGTCCTGTCTTCTCGCCGGGGCAGCATACCAGGGGAGTTGCCCTGCTGCAGTTGTCAGGCCCCAAGAAGGCGTTCCTGTTCAGAGTCCAGCAGCTGGGTATGCGCAAAAGCCTTTGCTCCATACTGGCCAATAAAGATATCGTAAAGGTAGGCGCCGCTTCCGGCGACGATGTTAGAGGACTCCAAAAGCTGGGAGAATTCAAGCCTGCCGGTTTTGTCGATCTCCAGAAAATTGCCTGGGAGTGGGGAATCCGCGACAAGAGCGTCAAAAAGCTTGCCGCCAACATCCTTGGATGCCGCATTTCCAAGGCGCAGCAGCTCTCCAACTGGGAAGCCCAGGAGCTGAGCCCCTCGCAGTGCCGTTATGCCGCCACCGATGCCTGGGTCTGCAGGGAAATGTATCTCAGGCTCCTTGAATGTGAAAAGCACCCTCTGACACCGGAAGAGAAGATGCCGCCCATGGAAAGGCTGGCGCACGAGCAGGCCCTGGCACGAAAGGAAGCCAACATTCTGGCCGAAAAAGCAAGGGCCAACACATCGAAGCGCAAAAAGTCCCGTCACAAGAAGAAGAAAAAGAAGATTGATGGTCAAAGTAATACTCAAGAAGGGCAGGGATGAATCGCTGCTCCGCTTCCACCCCTGGGTATTCTCGGGTGCGATTGCACAAATACAGGGCGATCCTCGCGAAGGCGACATCGTGGCGGTCCACAATGCTGCCGGAGAACTTCTTGCGCTGGGGCATTACCAGATAGGGTCTATAGCCGTTCGCGTCCTCAGTTTTTCAGGCGATCCGTTGTCGCCAGATTTCTGGAAAGTATCCCTTGAACGTGCCCGCCATGAGAGGGAAGTACTTGGTCTTCCTTCGGAGCACACCAACTGTTTCCGCCTTGTTCACGGTGAGGGCGACGGTCTTCCCGGTCTCATAATAGATTGGTACGACGGAGTTTGCGTCATGCAGGCTCATAGCGTTGGGATGTTCCGCTCCAAAACCCGTATCTGCGAGGCGTTGAAGGAGATCTTTGAGGACAAGCTCAAGGCGGTGTATGACAAGAGTTCTCAGACTGCCCCTTTCAAAGCCGGCCTTGACCTGGTTGACGGATACCTTTACAAGGCTCCCGGTTTTGAGGAGCACGGAGCCACCGTTCTGGAAAATGGACATTCCTTTGTGGTCAACTGGGAAGAAGGCCAGAAGACTGGCTTTTTCCTGGATCAGCGTGACAACCGCTTTCTGGTAGGTAAATATGCCGCCGGACGCAGTGTTCTCAATCTTTTCTGCTACACAGGAGGATTCAGCATCTACGCTCTTGAAAACGGAGCCCTACATGTCGACAGCGTAGATTCTTCCGCACGGGCTATGGCACTAACCGACAAGAATGTCGCGCTGACGGGTCTGCAGGACAGGCACAGTTCGCATTGCTGCGATGCTATAGATTTTCTGTCAGCAGCTCCCGAGGGCAAGTATGACCTTATGATAGTAGATCCTCCGGCATTCGCAAAACACAGGGGAGCGCTGAACAACGCGCTCAGGGCATATCAGCGTCTGAATGCGGCAGCAATATCAAGAGTGGCTCCAGGAGGCCTGGTATTCACCTTCAGCTGCTCTCAGGTGGTGGACAAGATTTCTTTTGCAGAACTGGTATTCAGTGCATCCGCTCAAACTGGCAGGAGCGTAAGGATAGTAGACCGCCTGTGCCAGGGCGGAGACCATCCGGTAAGTATCTATCATCCTGAGGGAGAATATCTTAAAGGCCTTCTCCTCTACGTCGAGTAATCAAGCCTCGGCAATCAGTTCAAGTAGTTTATCTATAGCTTCGCTGTCGGGCACATGGCGAAGCACCGCCTGGCCTTTATGGTAAATGGACACTCTGCCGCCCCCTTCTCCGACGTATCCCCAGTCAGCATCAGCCATCTCGCCGGGGCCGTTGACTATGCAACCCATCACAGCTATCACCATGCCCTTAAGATGTGAAGTACGGCGCTTTACTTCTTCGAAAGTCTCTTCCAGCTTGTACATAGTGCGTCCGCATCCGGGGCAGGCGATGTACTCAGGGCGGTAGAAGCGGCGGCGTGCCGCCTGCATTATTTCATCCTCGAGGTAAGGACCGATACCGGCATCCGAAGGGATGGAATCGATTTCACGGTCCAGAAGTTTGGGACCCCATTCAATGGCGGCATCCAGCATTGAATTTGGTTCAGAAACTCCATTATGGCTAAAGTAATCCGCAAGATAACGGGCTACAGGTATCTCATTTACAGGATGTTCCGTAAGTGAGACACGTATAGTGTCGCCTATGCCTTCCTTGAGCAGGGAGGCTATTCCCACGCAAGATTTGATGCGTCCTGCGTCACCGTTACCTGCTTCGGTTACACCGAGGTGCATCGGAAATACATAGCCGCTTTCTTTCATCATGCGGGCAAGCTCACGGTAAGCCTGAACCATGACCACCGTATTTGACGCCTTAAGCGATACCACGACATTGAAGAATTCAGCGGAAACACACATTTCCAGCCACTCCATGGCAGCTTTGGCCATTGCAAAAGGAGTGTTGCCGTACAATTCGGTTATATATTTGCCCAGCGAGCCGTGGTTAAGCCCTACACGGACAGCAGTACCGTTTTGCTTGCAGACCTCAAGAAACTCGGCGAACTTACGTCTGGCCACAGCATGGTCGGGATGAAAATTGCCAGGGTTGATCCTTACTTTTTCCACAACTGAGGCGCATGCAATGGCCGTGTCGGACGAAAAGTGTATATCGGCAACAAGAGGCGCGGTGCATCCGGCGGAGCGGAGCCGGGCATGGATTTCCTTCACGGCCGGCACATCTTGAAGGCCAGGCACAGTAATGCGTATCATCTGAGCCCCGGCAGCATGGAGCTCAAGACATTGAGCTACAGTAGCTTCGACATCGGACGTATGGGTGTTGCACATGGTCTGAACGACCAGAGGAGAGCCGCCTCCGATAAACAGTGAACCGCCTACCTTGACCTTAATTGTTTGCAGTCTCGCCATAGACAATATTCTTAGCCTCTTTTTTGAGTTGTTTATTTGTTTTGCCCGTGCGCTTGGTCAGCTGGAAATGCACGCCGAAGGTTACCGAAATGTCGATAGGATTGGCATATCGGTAGTAGTATGTGTTGTAAGGATGGAAGACTTCGTTGTAATAATCTGGCTGGTAGAGGTTCTGCATGCTCCAGCGGGCCAGCAGGTTAAGGTGGAACTCCACCGGATCAAGCATATAGGCTAATCCTACGCCACCTACGATACCGTAATCGAAGCGGTATTCGTAATCGCGGAACTTGTTGGCGTATTCAATATCCATATACGGCCCGCTGCGGGTCACCGAAGTGCGATAGCCTATGTAGGCGCCGAGGTTGGCCATTATCTTTGTGGGGGCGGAGTCGATATGGAACTGCATCATGGCCGGCATCTCATAGGTTTCTATCGACATGACAGTAGCTCCGTCAACATAACCGAGCGGATAGCCCGTTTCGGGGCTGTCGTTAAATGATACTCCTTCGTGGGAATGGGAAAAGCCGACGGTCAAGCCAAAGTATGGAAGATACCCGAACATTTTTTCGTAATGGGTGTACATTATCGAAAAATAGTGAGGATTGAACTTGAAGGCGGCGCCCATCTTGGTGGGATTGAAATATATGGTAGAATAAGTCACTCCGTAATTGACACCAATCAGGGAGTAGTCGTTAATCACCTCGGCCTTTTTGTTAAGTACGACTGTATCAAGATATTCGGCAGTATAGATAATAGAATCGTTCTGCGCCCGCAAGGCCGTGACGCAAAGCACCAGGACAGAGATAAACAACAGCTTTTTCATTGCGCCAACAAGGTTTTAATATCAATCTCCTGCTCCACCTCTGCGCTTGCGGGAATCTCTACGAAATCCTGCTCGCCGAACTTGAAAAACAACACGGACTCGGGCTGACGGTGCTCGAGAAGCGACCCTGTATCCACTATGGAGTTGCGGTTGCCATCGTCGGTAATGCGAATGCTGTATTTCCCTTCCTGGAGATATGGGAATTCCAGTACGCTGTCAGAATCAATGATGTAGGTGCGCAGCACTTTCTTGCGTGATTCATCCAGCAGGTCGACTATAATCTTGCGGTCTACATTGATCATGGGCGTGCGCAACAGGCTGAGTTTCTCGTCCGTGGGCAGTGAAACTTTTACCACCGTGCTGTCGGAGTAGAAGCCGCCTATATCCCGGAATGCGTGATGAGGCACTTTGAGTGAGTACTCATATCCTGGCAGGAGTTTCTCCTTGGGGCGGATGATATAATGGCGCAGGTTGGAGGTGTCACGTTCGACGGTAACAGAGCCCTTGAACTCTTTCTGTTTTGGATTGAGGTAGCGGAAATCCAGCGAGTCGAACTTTTCGTAGATTATGGGCAAGTTGAATTCAAGGCTGAAACCATTCTGCTCAACCGTTTCGGGCTTTGCTTCAAGCTTGAATACACAGGTTGTATCCTCTTTTTTAATATTCTTGCGCTGCATTCTCTGAAGCACGCGTTTGCCCTCGGGCATACTCAGACGGACATGCTCCAGGGAAGGCGTGAGCACGCCAAGGCTGTCCGTTTTGCGGTAATTCACAAAAATATGAAGTGTGTCAGGCGCGGGCTTGCGGCTGTTTACCCATATTTCAAGGCTGTCCTGCAGGGTATTGAACTGGGTAATGATCTGGTTGGCGGAATATCCCTTTACCCAAAGAGAATCAATCCACACGTACGGTGCCATGAAAGTAAGGTATGCAGAACGGTCGCCGGTGCGCACTTTGTTCACCAGGTACTGCTTGCTGGGCTTTTCGCGGAAAAGGCGGATTTTGTAATCGACGCGTCTGGCCTCGCACATAAGCGTATCCAGCATGTCGTATTTGAGCATTTCAGGCAAAGTGTCAACAACCCTGACAGTTGGTCTGACAAGGGAGTCTACAAAGCCCACAAGGTCGGTGTCGGGATCGTAAATATTGTTGTTGGACTCGTCTTTGATTGCATACAGGCGGTACACTGTATCGGCGATATAAGGTATGCAGAAAAAGCCCCAGTCGTCCGTTTTGATTGCGGCATCCGGCCTGTGAAGGAACACAGCAGAGTCTGACAAGTCCTTGTACAACAGCACTGTAGCATCTTTTACAGGGCGGAGGGTATTGCAGTCCTGGACTACGCCCGTCACAAGCAGCGAGTCGATTGTAGGACCGGTCGAGAAAACATAGGTATATCCCGGGAACATATTGCCCTCATTGTTGTCGGCCAGGGCGTTGGTGAAATTGAGCGTATAGGTAGTGTTGGAATCGAGCGGCTCCTCGAACTGGACGATCAGGAACTTGTCCTTGATCCTGACCTTTGGCGACTTTGCCTGGGGGGGAGAAAGGAAGATGTTCTTGGGGTTCTTGATGGTTACATACTCATCGAAGCGGAACATTATCTTTGCCCCGGACACAGGTACTCCGACAGCTCCGGGCAGGGGATTGATATCTATGATGAAAGGCGGGATGGTATCTTTGAGCCCTCCGGTAGGTGCCTGCGTCGTGTTGGCGCAGGAATGAATGAAGATCATCGGGACGAACACGGCCGCCGCAACGAACAGGGGTATTAATCGCTTTATCTTCATATCGAGTCACTTATGGCAACTTCATCTATGCCGTTTATCTTTTTCAGTACGCTTTCAATTTCGGCAGCAAGCCCCGGACGGTTTACGCCCTTGATGGTAATGTGCATGCTTATATCCTCAGGCTTGTACTGCAGCATGCTTTCCGCTTCCTTAAGTTGGTCAGGGCAGTTGGCACGTATGTAGTCCATCAGCTTCCGGCGGGCGCTGCGGGTGGTAAGGAAGCTCAACCACTCGATTTTGGGACTGGCGCTGCGGGCGGTGATGATTTCCACCTGGTCACCGGCCTTGAGCTTGCGGGACAGTGGAGCCAGTTTCATATTCACCTTGGCGGCAATGGCCCGGTTACCGACATTGGTATGGATACGATATGCAAAGTCCAGGGCCGTAGCGCCTTTGGGAACGGTACGCTGCTCGCCTTTTGGCGTGAATACGGTTATTTCAGTGGGAAGGATATCGTCCTGGATGATGTCGAGCATTTCCAGAGAATTAATGTCCCCGCTGCTGAGTATATCCTGGATCTTGGCCAGCCAGTGGTCGACCTCGCTGTCGGTTTCGGACAGATATCCGTCTTTCTTGTATGCCCAGTGGGCGGCAATACCTTTTTCGGCGATATCATCCATCCTGCGCGAGCGTATCTGAACTTCCACCCAGATGCCCGCTTTGCTCATGAGCGTGCAGTGAAGAGCCTCGTAACCGTTTGTCTTTGGGTGCTTTATCCAATCCCGCATGCGGCCTGGCTTGTCGGTGTACATCTGCGTAATTATCGAATAGACAGTATACGCCTGCTCCCTTTCAACGGCAGGATTGTCAGGGTCGAAAATGATACGTACCGCGTACAAGTCGTAGATTTGCTCGAAGGGAACACGTTTGGTGCGCATCTTGTGCCATATCGAATATGGTGTCTTGATGCGTTTCTTTACTTCGAAAGTGTAACCGCGCTCCACAAGGGCGGCGCTTATCGGAGCAATGAAGTCGTCGATGTCCTTTGTCCTTGCGGCAACGTCTTTATCGGTGCGGCCGATTATCCCTGCATAATCGTCAGGGTGCTCGTACTTGAGCCACAGATTCTCCATCTCCGATTTAAGGCTGTACAGACCGAGCCTGTGCGCCAGGGGAATGAAGATGGACATGGTTTCGGACAAGATTCTGTCGCGGCGGCTGCGGGGGAGCGAATCCAGCACCCGGCAAAGCTGCAGCCTTTCAGCCATCTTGATCAGCAGGACGCGGACATCATCACCTAGTGTAAGCAGGACCAGCTTGAAATTCTCCATCTCCTGACCGCTTTCGGCGGCATCCGCAGTCAACCCTGAATCGGCACTCTCGAGAATCTTGCCTATATGCTGCAGGCCCTCTACGAGCTGGGCGATCTTCTCGCCGAACTGCAAGCGTATATCGTCGATAGTATAGTACAGTTCGCCCGGGACATCCATGAGCAGGGCGGCACATACCGATTTGTAACCCAGGCCCACCTTTTCAACCACAATCCTCGCAACATCCAGGCACCTCATGATATAAGGTTCCCCGGTGTGCATCAGCACGTTGCGGTGGGCGTCGGAGGCCATTTTAACAGCCCTCTCGACGGCTTCCACCTCGCTGTCGTCAAGGCAGCGCCTGTGCACAAGTGCCATCAGGGATTGGTATTCCTCATAGATTTTCCTGGAGTCCATAATTGGAAATGTTCTGGAAGCTGTACGTTAGTTCGGCGCCGTAAATAATTATCTGCCAGCTGAAATTCAGCCAGATAAGGAACAGAGGGATAGCGGCCAAAACACCATACACGGCATTGAGGCGTGCCACGAAGACCTGTGTTTCGAGGTAAAGATACTGGAAAAGAACGAATACGATACCCGCAACAATGGCAGAACGCAAAGCGTATTTGTACTTGACTTCTGTTGCAGGAATGAATTTGTACATGGCGCTCAGAGTGAAGGTTACAATAGCAAAGAATGCAATGTAACCCAGCATCTTGGGCAGGAATCGAAGCTCCGTAAGATCGAGTCCGAGGTACTTCGGGAAATTGATGTAATACGCAATACCCACACCGAACAGTACTACGATGAAAGGCGTGAGGATTAGTACGAGAAAGTAGAAGCCGAAGCGCTTGTAGATCTTGCGCGGAATCTTCCGTATGCCCCAGACGTTGTTGAAAACCCTTTCAACCTGGAACATCATCCACAGAATCGTCCAAAGGAACATCAGCGCAGATATGACTCCCACCCCGCCGCTCTTGGCTATATTGATGATGTTGCCGGCCTTCTCCTTTATCAGCATGAGCATGTCGCTGTCCACATCGGCCGCAAGCGTGAGGAGAAAGGTATCGAGATAACCCGAAAGGCCCATGCCGCCGGTGACCGCAAACAGGAAAGCGAGCAGGGGAATGAGTGCAAGCGTTACGAAGTAGCTCAGCGCCACGCACTGGAATCCCATGCGGTTTTCGGCAAAGGTATTGATGGTTATGCGTATAATCTTGACAAAATTGACCGTACGGGCATAGCTCTTCGACACCTGCGCCACTTTCGTGGCGTCGATGGACCATATCTTGTCGGTAAACAAATCGAAGAGCCTGCGCATATCAGAACAGCGTTAATTGTTGATTATCTTGCTGCTGGCTGCCGGAAGGAATAAGTTCGCGGAATTCCTGTTCGGAAAGAACAGGTATCCCGAGCTTCAAACACTTGGCCAGTTTTTCAGGCCCCGGCTTGCTGCCGGAAAGCAGGAAAGATGTGCTGCCGCTTACGCCGGACGCACATTTACCTCCGTGCGAGGCTATAAGTTCCTTCATGGCGTCGCGGGAGATGCTGAAATTGCCGGAAATAACAATGGTCTTGCCGGAGAGAGCGTCGGACAGGGCGGCCTTGGCGGCATCGACGGTGAAACGCAACCCAACCTCTTTCAAGCGGTTTATCTCGGAAATATTGGACTCCTGGTGCATGTAGTCGTAAACGCTCCCGGCAATAACATCGCCGACTTCAGCCACCTCAAGAAGCTGTTCCATGCCGGCAGAAGCAATGGCGTCGATGCTTCCAAAGTGGCGGGCTATGTCCCTGGCAGTACTTTCTCCTACGAACCTTATGCCAAGTGCAAAAAGAACACGCTCGAAAGGTACCTGACGTGTCTGGGCAAGGCTGTCCAGAAAACGCTGGGCCGAACGGTCCTGCCAGCCTTCAAGACTCAGCAGCTGATACTTGTTTATGAAGTACAGGTCCGAGGGCTTGCGCACAAGACCGGCATCGTAAAACTGATCTACCGTGGCCTCACCGGCCAGAATGTTCATGGCACGGCGGCCAAGGAAATGCAGTATGCGCCCCTTGATCTGGGTGGGACAACCGTCACGGTTGGGACAGAACCACTTGGCCTCACCCTCTTGTTTGACCAGAGGAGTGCCACAGTCCGGGCAGCGCTCGGGGAAGGACGGAGGAACGGCGCCGGAGGGACGGAGAGCAAGATTGACGCCTGTGATCTTGGGAATGATCTCGCCTCCCTTTTCGACATATACGCTGTCTCCCACGCGAATGTCAAGAGCCGCAATCTGGTCCTCGTTGACGAGGGTTGCACGCTTGACGGTGGTGCCGCCAAGCTGGACGGGGGAGAGGTTTGCAACCGGAGTGACCGCGCCTGTACGTCCTACCTGATAGTCGATGCTGAGGAGCTCGGTGCAGGCCTGCTCGGCCTTGAACTTGTACGCCACTGCCCAACGGGGCGATTTTGCTGTATACCCCAGGGCTCGCTGCGCGGCGAGTTCGTTGATTTTGATAACGATTCCGTCGGTGGCGTAGGGCAGCTCCCTTCGAGCGGTATCCCAGTGGTCGATGAAGGCCCGGATGTCCTCGATGCCCTTGCATATCCGGCGGTCTGACGATACTGGCAAGCCCCAGGAGGCCGCCTTACGGAGGGCCTCGTCATGGGTGTGGAAGGGTACGCTCTGTGCCGGAATATGGTACAGGGTGCACCAGAGGCCTCGGCGGCCGACTTCTTCCGGGTCGCTGAGTTTGAGCGAACCTGATGCCGCGTTGCGGGGGTTGGCGAAAGGCGGCTCGCCTATATCTTCACGCTCGGCGTTAAGGGCTTCAAAGGACGAGTAAGGCATGAGTATCTCGCCACGGATTTCGAATTCGGCAGGGAAGTCGCCGTGAAGTTGCTGAGGGATGTTCTTGATATGCCTTACGTTCTCGGTTACGTCGTCGCCCTGTACTCCGTCACCACGGGTCAGGGCCTGCACCAGCTTTCCGTCCCTGTAGGTCAGGCAGATGGCTGTGCCGTCAAACTTGAGTTCGCAGCAGTAGGTAAAATCATCTTCCAGGGTCTTGTCGGCTCGGGCGGCGAATTCTTCAACCTCCGCTATGCTATAGGTATTGCCCAGCGAAAGCATGGGATAACGGTGTGCGCGCTTGACAAAATCCCCGCCGGTACGGAGCTCGGCATTGGAGCCGAATGGACTGTCGATATCGGACCCCACCTTAAGGGTAGGGGAGTCGGGTGTCTGGAACTCAGGATATGCGGCTTCGAGGTCTTCGAGTTCGCGCATCAGGAAGTCGTACTCCTGGTCGCTCATGGTGGGAGCGTTGTCCACATAGTATTTGCGGCTGTTCTCCCTCAGGATGTCCCTGAGCTGCTGTATCCTGGCCTGAACTTCGTTTCTGTCCATAATCTTACAAAGATACTCATTTTCTCAAAAAAATATTAACTTTGTGAGATTTTGAAAGTAAGCTTATTTTTAATAACATGAAAGATTCCATTATCATCCTTTGTGGCGGCGGCCCCGCGCCCGGCATGAACACCGTCGTATGCTCCGTCGCTAAAACTTTCCTTGCAAACGGCTATCGCGTAATCGGCCTTCACGGCGGCTACAGCGGCCTTTTCAGCAAAACTCCCCGCACCGAGGACATCGACTTCTTCAAGGCTGACGCTTATTTCAACCGCGGAGGTTCCTATCTGCAGATGAGCAGGTTCAAACCCACCGATGAAGATTTCGAGCAGCGTTTCAACCTTGCCCTGTTCCAGGAAAACAACATCAAGCTTCTCGTGACTGTCGGCGGCGACGATACAGCATCCACCGCTAACCGCATCGCCAAGTTCCTTGAAGCACGCAAATACCCCATTGCCAACATCCACGTTCCCAAAACCATAGACAACGACCTGCCTCTTCCCGGCAACGCGCCGACCTTCGGATTCAACTCCGCAAAGCAGGAGGGAGCTCACCTTGCCCGCACCATCTACGAGGATGCCCGCACTTCCGGCAACTGGTTGCTGATATCTGCAATGGGACGCAGCGCAGGACATCTTGCCCTTGGAATCGGCGAGGCTACACACTGCCCCATGACCATCATCCCCGAGATGTTCAACAAGACTTCCATCACCATCGATAAAATTATAAAACTCACTCTCTCCGCCATAATCAAGCGCAAACTTCTCGGTATTGACTACGGTACCGTGGTGGTAGCGGAAGGCGTCTTCCATGACCTGGCCGCCGATGACATCAAGGCCGCCGGCGTGCACATGACCTACGACGAGCACGGCCATCCCGAACTTGGCAAGATCAGCAAGGCAGTATTGTTCAATGAGTTGCTGGAGAAAGAATTCAAGAAGATAGGTCTCAAGGTCAAAACCAGACCCGTCGAGATTGGTTACGACGTGCGCTGCCAGGACCCTATCGCCTACGACCTGACTTACTGCTCAGAGCTGGCAATGGGTGTCTACAACCTCTTCAGCAAAGGCGAGACCGGCTGCATGGTTTACGTCGATGCTTTCGGCAATTCCTCCCCCTTGTATCTGCACGACCTCCAGAACGCCGAGGGCAAGATTCCTCCCCGCAGAGTGGACATCGAGGGCGGAATCGCAGCAAACTACTACGCACACATCTGCCACTTCATAACTCCCGCCGATTATGAAACAGCAAAGAAGTACGTGGCCGATCCTGAAGCATACGACTTCAAGAAGATACTTAACTGGTAACCAGATGGTTAAACATATCCCTATCCTGACTGCCGCCGGCCTTCTCCCGGCGGCAGTTATGGTCTCTTAAAACAATAAAGGCTGACCCGGGGGCCAGCCTTTATTGTACTGAAACGGAAAATTAGTCCAGTTCTTCAATGACGGGGGCCTCAGGGGCATTCTTCATGACGGAAGCGATACCTGCCTGCATGTTGCGCTCGCTGGCATACATCTGGCTGGAGCCGATCACCTGGCCGTTGCTGGCCTTGAGGTTGAAGAAAGGCTTGCCGTTCTTGGCCTCTTTGATTTCGTAACGCTCCTGGATGGGGGCGTTCTTCTTGACGGACTCGATGCCGTTCAGGCAGGAATCCTTCTTGGCGTAGCCCTCGCTGGTGAGAATGACCTGGCCGTTGGTGGCCTTAAGGTTGAACTGGAATTCTCCGTTCTTTCTGAGAGTGATAACAAACTTTCCCATTTCTGAATTATTAAAACGTGATTTTCGCAAACTTAACAATTAATTGTTAAATTTGCAATGATAATTTTCACAATATGCTCACCAACGCCGAAATAAAGCGAATAAAGTCTCTAAAAGACAAGAAGTTCCGTGATCAGTACGGACAGTTTGTAGTGGAGGGGGAGAAGATGGTGGAAGAGGCTCTCGGATCGGCTTTCAACGTGGCGGCGGTGTACAAAGAGTCCGAAATCGGTGCCGAGGCCATGTCCCGAATAAGTCAGCTCAGCACGCCATCGCCCGTGCTGGCCGTCGTGGACAAGCCGGCGCCTCATGCCCTCGCCCTTGAAAGAGGATTGTATCTGGGCCTTGATTCCGTGCGCGACCCTGGCAACATGGGAACCATGCTGCGTCTGGCCGACTGGTTCGGCATAAGCACGGTCTTCGCTTCAATGGACAGCGTCGAGATATACAATCCCAAAGTGGTTCAATCCTCTATGGGCTCTATATTCAGGGTCAGTACGGTGTATTGTGATCTTCCTGAAATCTGCAGGCGCTTCCATCGTGACAGCTTTCCGGTTTACGGCTCATTCCTTGACGGCCAGGACATGTATTCCGCAACGCTCGCAGGCGAAGGCCTCATTATTATGGGCAACGAGTCCAACGGCATCAGTTCCCTTGTATCGGCAGAATGCTCATCGCGCCTGAGTATCCCTTCGTACGCAGATGGCCCCACCGCCGAGTCTTTGAACGTGGCCACAGCCTGCGCCATTATACTTTCCGAATTCAGGAGGAGGCAACGATGAAGCACCGCGGTCTGTATTTGACTTTGGCACTTATTACGCTTGCTTCCTGCAGCACCACCAGAGTGCTCCAGGAGGGGCAGTACCGCTTGGCTTCCAATAAGATACAAATTGAAGACAAGCGCAGCGGCGTCACTTCCTCAGACTTGTCATCGTATGTCAGGCAGCAGGCCAACACATATCTGATCTTTGGCTGGAGCCCGATGCTCAACATTTATAACTGGTCCGACCCCACGAAAGACGACTGGATCAACCGTTCCCTGCGCAACGTCGGCGTAGCGCCGGTAGTTTTCAATTCTTTCCAGGTCGGCAGTTCCTGTGAGAACATTGCGAAACACCTTGATTATCTGGGCTATTACAACTCCGAGGTAACTTCTAAAGTTGACACTGTCCGGCGGCTGGTCAAAGTGACATACTTCGTCAAGCCGGGCAAGCGCGCCCGTATAGACAGCCTGGCTTTCAAAGTGCCGGAAGGGGAGTTTGCCGATGATTTCAAGGCCGATCTTCCCAATATCCAGGTCAAGCCCGGAGACTGGCTCTCGGAAAAGTCCCTTGAGGCCGAAACCGTCAGGGGAACCTCATATTTCCGTAATCTTGGATACTACAGTTTCAACAAGTACAACTACTTTTTTACTGCAGATACTCTCGGCCCGCGCAATATCCTTACCTACGAGATCCGCAACTACACTCGTAACGAACCGGAGTTCAACGCCCAGCCACTCCTGAAGTATCATATCGGCGAGGTGACCATAAGTCACTCTGCGCAAATACCTTTCAGGGAAAACGTTCTCAAACGCGTCTGCCTTATCAAGCCTGGTGATACCTACAGCGAGCAGCTGGTCAACAATACCTACAACCGTTTGTCCTCCCTGCGCCTCTTCAACAATGTCGGAATAGAAATGCAGCCGGTCGACAGCACCACCGTTGACTGCCGCATAAACATGGGCGAGAGCAAACTGAAAGGATTCAAGCTGGCACTCGACGCATCCACCAACTCTTCGGGCTTGCTGGGTATATCTCCCAATGTGAGCTTTTACAACAAGAATCTCTTTCACGGAGGCGAATGGCTGTCGCTTGGATTCTCCGGCAATTTCCAGTGGCAGCCCAATACTACCACCCGCGCGAACGAATTCGGTGTTTCGGCAAGTCTGAGCTTTCCGCGGTTCGTAGGCCTGCCATACAGCCTGTTCAATGGTCCCAATATACCGCGTACTGAGCTCCAGGCTGCTTTCAATTACCAGAACCGCCCTGAGTTCACCCGTTTTATAACCAATATGAGCTATGGCTATATAGGGCAGGAGCGAAAGTTTTTTTATCAGTTCTATCCATTAAGATTCTCGGTCATCAAGGTAGACAACATGACCACTGACTTCTTTATAAGTCTCTTGAGAAACCTATATTTGTGGGATTCCTTCTCGGACCATATCGATGCGGGAGTGAGCGGCCAGGTCTACTGGACGAGCGATACGGACCTTATCCCCAAGGGGTCCTACAGTTTTGCACGTCTTGGGGTGGATTTGTCAGGAAACGTTTTCTCCTTGTTTGACAAATGGCTCCCCATTGAAAGTAATACCAATTACCATACAATTTTCGGACTCACCTATTCCCAGTATGCCAGAGTGGACATGCAGCTTGGTCATTGCATAAGCTTCGCTCCAGGTTCTTCGCTTGCCATGCGGCTGGCAGGCGGTATAGGTAGCGGTTACAACAACTCTGCATCCATGCCTTTTGAAAAGGACTTCTACGTGGGAGGAGCCAGCAGCATGAGAGGCTGGCAGGTACGCGCGCTCGGCCCGGGTGCTGATGAACTGATGGAAATCTTTACCATTCCAAGCCAGACAGGTGACTGGAAACTGGAGTTTGACCTTGAGTACCGCCAGAAGATGTTCTGGAAATTCGAAGCCGCCTTATTTGCCGAGGCCGGCAATGTGTGGATGCTTGAAAGGGTTAGATTAGATGACGATTTGCCGTGGGCCCAGACCATAGCGGCGGACTGGGGTATCGGCCTTAGACTAAATCTTGATTTCATTCTGCTCCGGCTCGACTGGGGCATCAAATTATACGAGCCGTCAAGGGCTGCCGGACACAGGTGGCTAACGCCTGCAGAATGGGTGGGGCGTAACGGTTCAGCTCTTCATTTTGGTGTTGGATATCCTTTCTGATGGACCATAAAATAATTATATATCAGGTACTTACCAGGTTATGGGGCGATGGTTTGATTGACTCCTGGTCCGATGCCGACTTTGAGTATATAAAGTCTCTTGGTGTTAATTACATCTGGTTCACGGGGATACCCCGCCATGCCTCAGGCAAGCCTTTCGTCAAAGGAGATCCCGGTTCACCATATGCTGTAAGCGACTGGTACGACATAAACCCATACCTGGTCTCCGGCGGCTCTGACCGGATTGCCGCATTCAAAGCTTTGACAGAAAGGGTTCACGCCGCCGGCCTAAAGTGCCTCATAGACTTAATCCCCAATCATGTGGCTCAGGATTACGATGGGCAAATCGCCACATATTCCTGGCACGATGGTGACTGGACCGACACCCTCAAGGCAGACTGGTCTAATCCTTCTACTGCCAAGGAGTTTGAAAGGATCCTGCGCTTCTGGGCTGCAGCAGGAGTGGACGGTTTCCGCTGCGACATGGTGGAACTCGTGCCTCAGGATGCCCTCAGGCGGCTCCTCAACACAGTCAAACTTGAATACCCCGACCTTCTTTTCATCGCCGAGGTTTACGGGCGCGAAAACTACTCACGTTACATCAACGAGGTCGGATTCGACCTTCTGTATGACAAGTCCGGAGTATATGATATACTGCGAGGCGTCCTGGACGGGAGCCGCAGCGCCCTGGAACTCAGCTGGAACTGGCAGTTCCTCGGCTCCCTGCAGCCGAATATGCTCAATTTCCTTGAGAATCATGATGAACAACGCATAGCCTCATCCGCTTTTGCAGGAGGTGCCGACAAGATGTGGGCTGCTCTTGCATACGCCATGCTGTTCAACTGCGCATCGTGGATGTACTATGCAGGGCAGGAAGTAGGGGAGAATGCGTCGGAAAGCCCCGACGGCCGCACGTCCATATTCAACTGGTGCAAGCCAGCAGGCCTTGAGCATCTGAATGCGTTCATCCATGACGCAGAGCCACTTCCCGATGCAGATGCAGATATACTCGGATGCTACAGGAGGCTGGCAACTCTGGCACGTTCACCTTTGTTCAGCAAGGGTAACGTCTGGGATCTGGGATACTGCAACCTGTCGGCTCCGGGATTCGATTCTGCCCGTGCAAGCGCCTTTATGCGTTACAACGGCCTTGAGGCCATGCTGGTATTCTGCAATTTCACTCCCAAGGCAGTAACAACCGAACTGACTATACCCCAGGAGCTAAAAGTCGCCGCAGGAATTGAAAAGGACGAGGCCGTACTGCTCGCTCCCGCTTATGGATATTCACTACTCAAATGCAAATAATATGTCAAAGGTTATCACTATCATCGGATCCGGAATGATGGGGTCCGCTCTGGCTTTCCCGGCTTTCGAGAATGGAAATGAAGTGCGTCTCGTAGGTACACATCTCGACAGGGACATTATTGACAACTGCAAGGCTAAAGGGCAGCACCTCAAGTTCGACAGGCCCTTCCCTGACGGCGTAAAATATTACTACTATGAGGATTGGAAGGAGGCTGCCGAAGGTGCGGATTTCATAATCGGCGGCGTGAGTTCTTTCGGAGTGGACTGGTTCCTCGAAAAAATTCTCTCCAAGCTCGATCCGTCCGTACCGGTGCTGTCGGTCACCAAAGGCCTCATCAACCTTGAAGACGGAAGCTTGATTTCGTATCCCGAGTATTGGAAGAGGGAGCTTGCGAAGAGAGGTATAAATCGCGAGATCTGCGCAATCGGCGGCCCTTGCACCAGCTATGAGCTTGTTTTCCACGACCAGACCGAAGTGGCATTCTGCGGCAAGGATACAGCCACTATCAAGATGATGAAGGAAGCCATGCAGACTTCCTACTATCATATTTCCCTTACCAACGATGTGGAGGGCCTGGAAAGCGCTGTTGCCCTCAAGAACGGCTATGCCCTTGCAGTAGCCATGACCATAGGTCTGGTAAACCGTCATCATGGTCCTGATGCCGGCCTGCACTATAATTCCCAGGCGGCTGCTTTCTATCAGGCAGTCAAGGAGATGCGGTATTTGCTTGAGATGCAGGGGGCCAGCCGCGACTGCGAGAACATCGGCATAGGCGACCTCTACGTAACGGTATATGGTGGTCGCACACGCAAGATAGGCATACTGCTCGGTGAGGGCAAGTCCTATGAGGAGGCCCTGCAGATTCTGGCCGGTGTAACTCTCGAAAGTCTTGTGGTCTCACGCAGGGTATGGGCAGCCATGGTCCGTAAAGCCGAACTGGGAAAGGCCGACCTTTCGCTTTACCCCATGCTCCGGCATGCTGCCGAAGTGCTTGACAACGGCAAGGATGCTGAACTTCCCTGGGAAGCATTCACATTTGACCAGACTGCCTGATTCGTCTGACAAATACGATGAACCGCGGCACAGGAGCATATAGCCTTCCGTGCCGCGGTTCTGCATTGAATCTAATTAGATTGCCAGTGTAAGCATCAGAGCCCCTACGAGGCCCAGAATTGCATAGAATTCAGGAAGGGCAGCGTAGATAAGCGTATTAGTCTGCACATCGTGGCCCTGGGAAATGCCGATGATACCGTTGGCACAAACCTGGCCCTGGCGGATGGCTGAAAACATACAGACCAGACCGACACCAAGACCGACACCAAACAGAATAGGACCATTGGCGGCAAAGTCGAACTTGTAAATCAAAAGCCAGATAAAAAATCCAACGAAACCGTAGATGCCCTGAGTTGCGGGAAGGGCTGAGAGAATCAGATAGCTGCTTGATTTTTCGGGAGCCTTCTTAAGAGCGCCCTCAGCTGCGTTACCGGCGATAGTAGTGCCGAAAGCGCTTCCGATACCGGAGAGGCTGAGCATCAGTCCGAGTCCGAGATAACCTAGAATTTCATTCATAATTGTTTGATATTTAATAGTTTTTACTTCATTGGTTGATAAGTGCGGCCCTTGCCGTCGTAACCGGCATTCTTAAAGAACTCCAAAAAATTCAAACGCAGGGGATGCACGAATGCACCCAGACAGCACATTGCCAGATTCAGTGCATGTCCGATAACCAGGATAATGGCGAAAAACAGCCAGCCAAAGCCAAAAGAACCGTCGCCAAGAGTCATGGCGGCGATGTCGTTGAAAGCCTTGCCAAGCATGCCGCCGGCGAGTCCAAGTGCATAAAGGCGGAGGTAGCTGAGCACATCGCCCAGAAGACCTGTAACGGTGTTATATGTCTCCCACAGCCCGGCTCCGATGTTCTTCAGAGGGTTGCGGTGTATATCGTTGAAAAGGAAAATGCCAAGGGCGGAAATGATGCCCAGGCCGATTATCAGCCATTTGGCTATCGCTGCCGGCAGGAATTTGAAGATGGCAAGGGCTCCAACAATGACGCCTCCTACTATCAGCAATGTCCAGCCCCATACGCCCAGCGAGCCCAAAAAGCCGCGGTTGCGTGTGGCATATACAGTTTTAACTATCATCGCAAGGCTCAGGTGGACTATGCCTATTAACAGCGCCAGAACCATCTGGGCGTCGAAACCGGCGATATTGCCTGTAATCATAACAGCCTTGAGCCAGCCGGGAATCCAGGGCAGTGCGGAGATATCCACTCCGAAGAAGGTATGCATTACAAAACCCACAACGAAGGTGCCGACGCCAAGCGTAGTGACCAGGGGAGCCAGGTTCTTCATGCTTTCGACCTTGCGCAGAAGCAAACCTCCTATGATGAGCAGTAAGCCATATCCGGCGTCGCCCATGCACATTGCAAAGAAGAGCAGGAAGAATATTGAAATGAAAGGTGTGGGGTCGAATTCGTTGTAGTCGGGCCGGCCGTACATATCGGTCAAGGTCTCGAACATACTTACGAATTTATTGTTTTTAAGCTTAATAGGAGGGTTATCCTCAAGCGTTGCATCAGTACTTGTCCATATGCATGGGAGCCTGTCGAACGCTATCTGGAGCCGTTCATTATCGGCTGAAGGCGCAAAACCTTCAAACACCACAAGGGCGTCCTCGGCGGCATACTCTCCGGCCATACTTGCCAGATAGTCGTTAAGTTCTGCTTTTATAGCTTCTGCCTTTGCATTCAGGGAAGGGATAATGCTTTTCTTGTCTTCAAGCTCTTTAATATATAACTCGGTCAGGGAAGCATTTTCCTCCAAAAGATGTTCAAGTTCCTCAGCAGACTGCCCGGGAGCGGGAAGAGGCTTGACGGGGAAGTCGGGCGAATTGAACACCACGAACCATACTTTGCCCTTGGAGCGGTCGGTTTCAACCAGAACATACTCCTCAGGCCATGCAGGGTCAAACTTCTTCTCGGGTATGGAGTAGAAGTTCACAGGGACATCGAGGGCGGCAATTTTTTCTTTATCAAATACGCCCCAGTGTCCTGCATATTCCATTTCTTTTTCAAGCTGGGTACCCCTTTCCTTCAGGGAGGCCAACTTGGAATCCTTGCCGCTTTCGATCTGACGGATTTCAGCCTTTATCTCGTCCAACTGACGGAGCAACTCTCGCGAATGCTCGTCGACAGGCTTTGAGGAACGGGTGATATCCATGACGCCCAGCGACTTAAGTTCTGAGATGAAATCATCCTTATAGCCCGAGAGCAGGATGAAATCGTAGCGGGTCATCTTTTCAATCATAGGGCTTCCTCCTCTTCTTCCTGTGCGGCATGGCGGTTTTTGACTATCTTGGAAGAAGCCTTGGACAGGTTTTCTTCGTCCTCCATGTAGCGCTTGATTTTGCGTATAGCCTCCTGATATCCGGGAATCTGAACTTTTTCGTACAGATTTACCTTTTGGGTAGTCTTCTTGCGGTTGAATTCCAGAATGCGGCGGCGCTCTTCTGATATTTCAGACTCGATGCCCAATGTGCTTAGTTCCTGCAAGATGCGCACGCCGTCGGCATACCAGGCAGGCTTCACGAAAGCATTGAACTCCCCGAGTTCGAAGTCTATGCCGTCCAGTGCAGGGGCCTTGACGCCGGCAATCTTGACCGTCTTGAGATGCACGTCACTGATGCTGATAAGGCCGGGGTCGAATTCGTTCCATAAGGCTGCAAGGTAGTCGTATTCCTGCAGTTTCTGCTCCAAGGCACGCGCCTGGGCCTCCGCCTCGGATTTGGCAACAATCACGCTTACCCGCAGAGCCGATTCTTTGTTCTTCAGGGTCGGCAATGCGTTCTGCCTTATCTTCAGCTGCTTGCCGAGGTTGGTCAGGGACGTTTTGTTATATTGGAACTTGATGGCCATCAGTCAGCTTTCCAGTATTTGTCGATAAAAGTTTGTTTGATACCTGTTTCGGCCGGACTGAAATATTTGGCGAACAGACGCCAAGCCGTGTCGAGCATCTCGTCTATGGTTATGTTGACGTCGATGCTCAGCAGTTCACGGGCATAGTCCTTAGCATAATCCAGACAGCGGAGATCGTAATCGGACAGGTCGAATCCGTTCTGCAGCTTGGTCTTGGCGTTCTGGGCGTCGGCGTAAAGGCGTACGCCGGCATTCATGACCTGGCTGTGATCCTCGCGGGTCTTCTTGCCCTGGACCAGCTGCTTCAGACGGCTCAGGCTCCTGAAAGGATCTACAATCACGCAGCCGGTATCGGAGTCGGCACGGAGAAAAAGCTGGCCCTCGGTGATGTAACCGGTGTTATCGGGTATGGCGTGAGTAATGTCGCCGTCGTTAAGCGTGGTGACCGCTATGATGGTTATGGAGCCGCCATCGGGCAGCTGTACGGCCTTCTCGTAGATTTTGGCGAGGTCGGAGTAAAGCGAGCCGGGCATGGAATCCTTGGAAGGAATCTGATCCATACGGTTGCTCACGATCGACAGGGCATCGGCATAAAGGGTCATGTCGGTCAGCAGTACCAGCACCTTTTCGTTCTTGTCCACAGCAAAATACTCGGCGGCCGTCAGGGCCATGTCGGGGATGAGCAGACGCTCTACAGGAGGCTCCTCGGTGGTATTCACGAAGGATACAATCTTGTCGAGTGCGCCAGCACTCTCAAATGCCTGACGGAAAAAGAGGTAGTCATCGTTGGAGAGTCCCATGCCGCCAAGGATGATCTTGTCTACGTCAGCCCTGAGGGCGACGTCGGCCATAACCTGGTTGTAAGGCTGGTCCGGATCGGCGAAGAAGGGGATCTTCTGGCCGGACACGAGCGTGTTGTTCAGGTCGATTCCTGCTATACCGGTAGGAATCAGTTCGCTTGGCTGGCGGCGTTTATAGGGGTTGACTGACGGACCGCCCGCTTCCCGCACTTCGCCTTCTACTTCAGGGCCTCCGTCACGGGGCTTGCCATAGGCATTGAAAAAGCGTCCCGACAACTGATCGCTTACCTTGAGAGTAGGGGGCTCGCCAAAGAAACTTACCTCGGAGTCTGTGGGAATGCCCTCGGTGCCGGCAAAAACCTGGAGGGTCACACGCTTGTCCTTGGTTTTTACCACCTGGGCCAGACGGCCGCCAACAAGGGCGAGCTCGTCGTTGGCCACTCCATCAGCGTCCAGCGACACCGTGGCCTTGGTGATGGCCTGCAGCTTGGTGTATGTGCGTTGATATGCCTTAGTTGCCATATTGCGAGAGTTGTTGTTTTAGCGTAGAATAATAGTTGTTGAAGCCCTCGGACTCATATTCCGAATAATTCATCTGGCGGAGGGTGTTGATGACATCCTTGAACCAGGAACGGCATACTTCATAATCATCGAAATTGAAATCCTTCCGGCAAATGCCCAGGATCAGGTCGAGCATAAACTTCTGGCGCTCCATGGGGCACACAGCGTCGATGGCGTCGAAAGCATCTTGCTGAAGGAAGGCAAAGTCTATGAGCTCGCTTTTCCAGAAGGTTTCATGGTAGCTCATGGGCACACCGTCGTCACCAAGGATGTTTATTTGCTCTGCCATCTCCTTGCCGCGTCGCACAAAGTTCTTGGCTTCAAGCACTTTGCTAATCCAGCCGCGCTCGACGGTCGCCTCCAGGCACTCTTTGATTTCGGGGTATTCGAGGTACTTGGAGTAGGACTCCACGGGGTTGACGGCCGGATAACGTTTCTGGTCGGCGCGGTTCTGTTCGAGTGCATAGAAGCAGCGCGCGGCCTTCTTTGTGCTTTCGGTTACCGGCTCCTTGAGGTTACCTCCGGCAGGGGAGACGGTTCCTATGAAGGTCACGGCTCCGGTCTGTCCATTATTCAGCAGAACCTGCCCTGCACGGGCGTAGAAGTTGGAGATAATTGCCGAAAGGTCCACCGGGAAGGCATCCTGCCCGGGTAGTTCCTCCATTCGGTTGGACATCTCGCGGAGGGCCTGTGCCCAACGGGAAGTAGAATCAGCAAGGAGCAGGCATCGATAGCCCATGGCCCTGTAGTACTCACAGATAGTCATGGCTGTATAGACCGATGCCTCACGTGCGGCAACAGGCATGTTGGATGTATTGCAGATGATGACGGTGCGTTCCATCAACTTGCGGCCGGTATGTGGGTCGATGAGTTCGGGATACTCGGTGAAAATTTCCACAACCTCGTTGGCGCGCTCTCCACAGGCGGCCATAACCACGATATCGGCTTCGCCCTGTTTGGCGATTGCGTGCTGAAGCACCGTTTTGCCGCAGCCGAAAGGACCTGGAATGAAGCCGGTACCACCCTCGGCGATAGGATTGAACGTATCTATGATGCGTACGCCAGTCTCCATTATCTTGCTGGGGCGGGGCTTCTCTTTATAGCCCTTGACCGCTACTTTCACAGGCCACTTCTGACACATGGTAACGGTGCGCTCGGTGCCGTCCGATGCGACAAGTACGGCAACTGGAGCATCGATATTGTACTCACCGGGGGAGGCAACTGACTTTACTGTGTACTCACCGTCAAAACTGAACGGGACCATTATCTTGTGGGGCAGCCAGTCTTCCATAACCTCGCCCAACCAGTCGGCCGCAACCACACGGGCTCCTGGATTCACCAAAGGCTTGAAGCTCCATAATTTTTTGTGATCCAAGGGGTCGGTGTATTCACCCCGTTGGAGGAATACGCCCTGCATAGTGGTAAGGTCGTTTTGCAGGCCGTCGTAAACTCCCGACAGAAGGCCCGGACCGAGGCTGGCCTCAAGCATCCTCCCAAGAAATGTTACTTCGTCGCCGTTCTTCAGACCGCGTGTGCTTTCAAACACCTGGACCGAAGCGTTCTGACCAGTTACCTTTATGACCTCGGCCAGCAGCATAGTACCGCCGAGATTGATGTGACACAGCTCGTTCTCACCAACGGGACCGTCAACCCTGACGGTCACCAGGTTGGAAACAATGCCTGTCACTGTGCCTTTAGTAGCCATATTATCGTGTATTTCTAATTTCTTGTACCAGTTTGCGGAAAAGCGCCCTGCCTGTCGCGGGATCGAGCTTGTTCCAGCGGTCGGTTATCTTTATCTTTGCAATGAAAGCCAGAATGATGTCCAGATCAAGCACATGCATCAGCACCAATTCATCGGCTTTGGCCCACATCAGATCATCAAGGCCCTTTTCACGCGAAAGGATATCTGTCCGGCCAAGTATTGCATCAACCTCGGATCTTTGGTCAAACTCATCGCTCATACCGGCTGGCAGAGGCATTGAATCCAGCCCCTCGGGCCGTCCAAGAGTGCGGTTGAGAAAGTCAACCTTGGCGTTACGGACCTTCAGATCGAACTCTATATACTGCTTTATAAAAGAGTTGGAAGCCTTGCTTACTCTGACATAATACTCAGGAGTGAGAGAGTCGGAATCGAAACTCTCGAGAAGCATGTCTGCAAGGTCGTTGTCCTGGGCGGAAAGGTAACCCTTAATTGATGCGACAAGAGAGTCGGCATCAAGTTTATCAGCGTCCTTGCCGAGCACTGGAAGCGAGGCTATTATGTACTCGTAATTATTCACCGAACAGGAGTTTGCGTGTTACGGGACGAAGGTACTCGGCAATCAGTTCCTGGAAAGTATTATCGGTGAAGCTGATATAATAACTGCCATCCTGGGGGGCGATGGTAAATCCGCCTGCAATCTTTTTGGAGAACGCCGCCTTGACAGGAGCGGAAAGCAGTGATGCCAGCTCGGCCTCGACCCACGGCTGCAACTGAGCCTGCAGTGAGGCGGGAAGGACCAGCTGTACATCAGATGCACCGCCGGCCACGAACTTTTCAGCTACGCAGCGGATAATCTGCTTCAGGAAGTCAGGATCGGCAGTAGCCTTCTGAGCTGAAGCCTTGGTTACTATGAGGTTCTCGATATCCTTGCGGGTAGCTTGCAGGGCCTGAGCCGATGCCATCTTAATATCGGCTTCGGCCTTAGAGCGGAGGGCAGCGGCATCGCTTTCTGCTTTGGCCACTATTTCAGCAGCTTTCCGGTTAGCCTCTACTATAGTCTGTTCTGCCTTGGCCCTGGCTTCCTCGAGATAACGGTCGCCTTCCTGACGACCTTTGGCAAGGCCTTCATTGTAGAGTTGCTCTGTTAGTTCCTGTAATTTATTCTGCATATCGACGTGGTTATTGAATTTTCAAATATAGTCATTTTTGACCGCAATAACAAACCGAAAGACACAAAACTCTCCGCCTTCAGATAAATAAATAGAAAGAATCTACTGTGGTACAGGGACCCAAAATATTTGGGAAAAGGGTCCCTGTACCACAGTAGATTCTTTCGTTACAAGATCCGGTGTATCTGTAGATTAAGTCATATATTAATACCCGAATCTATAATTGCAGAACCGGAAAAACAAAAAGTGTCTATTCCACAACCGGAAGACCGGAAACAACACTCCAGGACTTCAAAGTATACTCGGTAAAGGAAGACGCAAAAGTACTTAGCTTAGCCGACGCAGAAGCTGCATACCCGGAAGCCGGGAAGCCCTCGATGCCACTGGCATCAACATTGGCCCCGACAGCTCCTGCTGAAAGACCACCGTCGTTCACGAATGCACACTCCTTTACAGTAGCTGCAGTATTATCCACAACTATTCCAAACAGGGCTCCGATCCCGGCACCTTCAGTGTCAGAAGGAACAGACCCGCCGTTCACACCAGCGGCAGTCAGGTTGCTGGTGCAACCGGCTACAAGCATCACACCCTGGTCGGAATCGCGCATGGAAGCGTAGCCTATAACACCGCCGACCGAAGGAGCTGTCGAAGACGATGGATAGCTGAAAGCCAGTTCGTGTGCATAACTGTTAAGGATCCTGGCGTTGGAATTGGCGTCGGTAAGGCGCAACCATCCTACAATACCACCCATACGGCAGTCCGTCTCCGTAGAGTTGATAGTCAGTGACTTGACTCCGCAATTGGCAAGGGTAAGCAAGTAGTTTGAATCGGGATAAATGTATCCGGCAATACCACCGAGATAATAGGTTCCAGTAATGTCTGCAGCTTCCACTAAGCATCCATCAATGATACAATTACCGCCGCGGGTAATGGGACGTCCGGCAATACCGCCGACGCTGTCAATACCCTTGATACTGGTATTCTTAACGGTATTATTCTTAACTACGCCAAGGTCAAACCGTCCAACGACGCCGCCGATATTGGTTGCGGTGCCACTTACGGAAACACCGTCGACAGTGCAGTTATCAACCGTGGACGCAGTGTTCTTGAAGAAACCGGCTATGCCGCCCAGGCCTCCGAGGCCGGTGATGACTGTGCCCTCATTTACGGTACAGCCAACGATGGTAGCACCCTCGGGGAGAGCCACTATACCTGCAACATAGTTCTGGGAAGAAGAAATGGTACATGCAGAAACAGTACAGTTTTCGAAAGTGGTGCCGGGCTTTGTCCAGCCGGCAATACCGCCTATATCTTCGCCTGCTCCGGTAACTTTAGTAGAGATAACCGAGCAGCCCTTGACCGTTCCTCCGACTATCTTTCCGCAAATACCTCCATTCTCGGCGCCACCCTTGATCGTGGCATTGGTAACCTGGCAGTTCTCGATAGTTCCTCCGGAAGGCAGGTGAGCTACGATGCCTGCTGCGTAATTAGTGGTGGTGCTGATAGTTACGTCTGAGACGGTACAGTTCTTTACCGAGCCTCCGTCAATCTGTGCAGCAATTCCTGCACAGATATTCGCGCTCGCTTCGAGAGTGCCGCCACTTAGGCTGCAGGAGCTGATGTCAGTGTTCGTAGCATGGCCTACGATACCGCCGACACGCACGAAGCTGCCGGTATTAACCCTGTTGACAGCATTGATGCCCGTGATGACGGCATCCTCGGTGTAGCCGAATATTCCGCTGGCAGGATCGTCGGATGATGCGCCCTCGGTAACCACGTTGGAAATAGTCTTGCCTGCACCGTCAAAGTGACCCTTGAAAGGCTTGGCAGCGGTCTGGCCGATAGGGATGAAGTCCTTGCCGGCCATGTCGATGTCGTCTGTCTGGAGGTAATACTTGTCGGCGTACTCGGCGTAGGAATCACCAGCCAGCTTATTGGCTACAAGGGTCAGAATATCAGCGGATGAGACCTTGTACGGATCGGCTTCGGAGCCTGAACCTTCGAGTTCAATCACCACTGTGCCGCTCTCAACCATTGCGGCGGTTGGCATCTTGCGAACCTTTCCACGGACCACGGCGTTGTTCCCGGTCGTAGAAAGCGATGCGAGTTCAGTACCCTCGGCATCGAAAGCCTTGAGTATCATTCCCGTCGAGAATGCTCCTTCCGGCAGCATTACGTAGAACTCATAGGGCGTGCTGCCAAGAGTTACCGTCGACTCGGGCTCGAGGCGGATCCGGTTGGCAAATGCCTTATTGCTCATGCTGATGGAACTGATGTCCTTGTTGGCATAGTCAGGCGTGATCTCGCATGTTCCGTACAGCACGCTGCCGGTATTAGCGTCGCTAAGCTCGAAGTAGCTGACTGGGAAGTCCTGACCGGTAAGGCTGAACTTTACTGCTCCCAGTACATACTTCAAAGCGAAGCTGGTGCTGCCGTCCGCCCAGAAGGCCGCTGCAGGCAAGAGTCCGGCAGGGCAGTCACCGGGGATGATGTTCTGGGTATCAGGTATATTCAGTATCACTTTGTCGTTGTCGGACATGCCGTCGACAAGGGCATAAGGATATACGGCACTGATTTTTCCGTCTGCGCGGGTACGTCCCGTGAACTTGGCGGAATGGCCGTCTGAACTAATGTCGGAAGCAGAGGTCCTGAAGCAGTCTCCCATCTCCCATGCAGGCTGGGTGTCGCTGCGGACCCAGATGCAGTCGCCGGCCTCCCAGCGGGTCTCGGTATAGGTGCCATAGTCGCCGGTAAAATGTATTTTGGTTCCTGGCTCGCCGATGGTGGCCTCAAGGGTAACAAGGTTCTCGCCGGCGACGGAGTCAATATCTTTAGTACAAGCTATTGCCGCAACAGCCGAAACCAGAAGGACAGTAATAATGTATCTCGTTTTCATCACCATGCACCGTTATTGTTGTCAAAATTGCTAATGGAACCGTTGCCGGACTCGTTGTAGGAGTAATCCTCCAGCCAGCTGCCAAGCTCTTTGTAGATTTTTTCGGCAATGAAGCGCATGGCCTGCGCCGAATAGTGGTCGCTGCAGTTGCGCCTCAGGTCGCCGGAGGTGTTGATGTTGCTCCAGTCGAAGTCGTGCTTGGGCATGTTGGGCTGGTATCCCTGTGAGAGGTATTCGAAGTTCCATCCCAGGTCGTTGAAGCCGTTCACGGCATACAGGTCGACTGCGCGGCAGTTGCTGTAGTGACCGGCAATATGCAGCAGTGATTCTTCGACGTCGGGGGTGAGAGTATCATGGATAAGGACGACTATCTTGACATGAGGATACTGCAGCGTCATCATGCGGACGAGTTTGATGTATGCCTCTACGAAAGTGGCGTCCGGCAGAGCCTTGGCCTCGTCGAGCGTGCTGGCCGCATCGGCTACAGCGTATGCGGCATTCATGGCCGCGTCGCTGGGACGGTGAGGCGTACTGGAAGGATAGCGGACAAGTTTCTGCGAGCCGAGGATGTTGTAGATGCCATGGGCCCAGTCATTGGCGCCGCCGTTGATGATTATGATATCAGGCGAGCCCATGCCGCCGTTCTCGATGTAACGTGTACAGAAGTCCTGTCCGTACCAGTATTGGTCGGAGTAGCTGGAGTCCGTACAACGGGTAGTCGCAGTACCGGAGAAGGCCAGGTTGGTATCCCACACTGCGTTGGATAGCAGTTCATAGGTCAGGATGTACCAGTAAGTCTGGGATGCGCTGGTAACATTTCCGTCGCCGGTAGGGTAGTGGCAGCGGTAGCCGTTGGGCGCATTGTCTTTATGATAGCCATGTGGAGCATATCCGTCGAAGGATGACAGGGAATCTCCTATAAGGCTGACCCTCAAAGCCTTCTTCTTGCCCGCGGAAGGATTGGAAGACATGCCGTCAAACACGGGGAATCCGGCCGTACCGGGCACCCACGATTTGAGACTGAGTGGACCGCTGTAAGAGGCCTTGAAAGCGTTCAGCTTGCTCAGAAGGGTGCCGTCCGTCATGCTCTGTACCGACATGGCAAGGCATTCGTTGCTGGTGCCGGAATTGGCCTTGCCGAGAGCTGGCAGACTGTTGATGTAATAGACGTGGTCGAAGTTGGTCTTGTTGACCAGACCCACCAGGGCGGCATAGTTGAAATACTCGCTGGGGGGATCCTTCTGTCCGTTGATTACGGCGCGTCCCTTGGCCAGAGTCGTGTAGGAGCCCATAATGTTGACGGAGGCTGTGGTACCGCCCTGCTCGCCTATGAATCCCGCAAGGTCAGCCTCGGTACCCTGGGGGAAGTCGGCGCGGATGACGGAAGGATCGGAGAAGCAGTTGACTATATTCAGGGTTGACGTATAGCTTCCCATACGGGCCCAGGCGCAAATACCTGCTATCATGGTCCACCCCGACTTGGCATAGCCGGCATTGATCAGCTCTCCGCCGGTGAAGGCGCAGTTGCTGATATTGAAGGTTGAGCCGTTGGCCATAGGCCTGAGCTCACCTACGATACCGCCTACCGAATAGTTGGCGGCTATGGTTTTAGCATAAACGATGCAGTTATCGATGTTTACGTTCTGGGCATGCCCGTTCCAATAAACGTAAGACGCAATACCGGCAGCACGGTCCATTCCGCTGCGTATGGTTGAATGCGATCCAACTACGCAGTCGCGAACATCGCCGTTCTGCAGCCAGCCCACGATACCGCCGGCACCGGGATACCAGCACACAACGTCGGCCTGGACCTCGCAGCCTTTTATGGTTCCGCCTTCGAGCATCTCTCCGGCGATACCGCCTACATAGTAATTGTCACCGGTAACAGTACTGCCCTCGAGGACCTTACAGTTCTCTACGATACCGCTGGTTATCTGTCCTGCGATTCCGCCTAACTGCTCGCCCCGGCTTGTGACATCTCCCTTGAACGTGCAGTTCTTGATGGAGGCATTCCCGAGGTAGCCGGCGATGCCGCCAACGCAGGACACGACTGTTACGCCCTGGAAGGTATCGTAGTCTTCATTGTGGATGAATCCTTCTACGGAGCAGTCGGAGATGGAGCCGCCGTCAACATAACCGGCAATACCACCGCAGGCGCATTTCGCAAAGTCCACTACGGCATTGACGTGTACGCCGCTGATGGTGCTGGATTTGCTGTAGCCGGCCACCACGCCCTGGTTGCCGGCGGTACCGTTGTTGGTGTAGCCGTCGAAGTTGAGGTTTGTGATGGTAGCCCCGTCGGCATAGCCGAACATGCCGGCTGCAGCGCCGCTGGCAGGAACAGGGCTGAGGTTGCTTATGGTAAATCCGCCGCCGTCGTAGTTGCCTTTGAAGGGCTTTGACGTCTGATTGCCTATGCAGGCAGGGGAGGAGGACTGCATGTTGATATCGCGGATCTGGCGGAAGTAACCTGAGGTGTATTCAGCAGAATTCTCGCCGTTGATCAGTTCTCCCATCTGCTCTATGTCGGCAGGCGTAGCTATGCGCCAGGGATTGGCTTTGGTGCCCTCTCCGCCGCTGAACAGGGTGTTCTCGGCATCGATGGCCGCCATCTCGGAAATGACGCCACGGCGAATATTGCAGTTGGTCTCGGTCGTGAGGCTCTTCACAGGGACGCTGTTGTTGTCGTAGATGGTGCAGGTAAAGCCCTTAGCGAAGGCACCGGCAGGTACGACAAAGAGGAAGGCCGTGGGCTCGCCGCTCAGGGTCACAGGGTCGGAGCAGGTGAGCTTCAACACATTACGGGTTTCCTCAAGGTTGTTGATTGATGGGGCGCCAAAGGTGGAATTGCTCTGGTCAACAGTCATGCGGCATGCACCCCACAGGTTGAATTCAGGGTCATTGTCGGATATAACGAGCTGCTTGACGGTGCTGGTGCCGGTGAGTTTTATACGCAGCAGGCCGAAGATATTGCTCATGGTAAAGCTCTTGCCTGACGCCCATGCGGCTACAGTAATATTGCATGCCGGATCAAAACTGTCGGGCACGTAAGCCTGCTCGCGTTTAAGATTGAGCACAAGTTCCGAATTGCTGGAGCCGTCAACCACGGCGGAATAAGGATATACCGCTACGTAAGGGCCGTCTTCGGGCGCCTCGCCGGTAAAGCTGGCTTGTTTTCCGCCGTTGGATATACCGGACTCACTGGTCTCAAAAAGATTGCCGGGAGTGCCCGCTTCCTGTGCGGCAGAGCGGACCCAGATCTGGTCTGTAGCACTCCAGAGCACGGGGGTTGTGGTTCCTTCGGAAGCTCCGAGAGAGGTCCTGGATTCTACAAGAGTGGCTGTAAGGGTGAGTGCGGGGTATTTGCCCGTGGGGACCTGAGGCTCAACCTCCCTGGCACAGCCCGCCAGGATGGTGAGAAGCAATCCCGCTGATACTAAACGTTTCATAAGGCAGGATCATTTACCAGGTCAGCTCTTCATCGGAGTTTTCAAAAGGTTCGGAGGTGGCGTCTCCGGACAAGCAGATAACAGCCTCATCCTCATAGGGGAGTGCCTCGCTGCGGGGAGGCCGGTAGCAGGGTTTGTGAAGAAGCATAATGTTATTAATGTTATAGGTTGTATTTGTTTTATGAACAATATGTATCATAACACCACACAAATATACTCTTTTTTGCATAAAAACAATCCGGGCAGGATGCCTTTTTTGAGGTCCTGCCCGGATTAAAAAGACTAAATAAATAGCTTACCAGGTGATTTTGGCTACGTTATCTGCCCCGTAGCAGTAGAGATAGCAACTGCCGTCGGCGGCAACAAAGTCAGCAACATTAAGGTCACCCGTCTGCCAACCGCTACTATTGATGATAAATCCGGTAGAGTTGGGGATGAGGTCCACATAACGCCAGAAGTGTTCATACTCCCTGGATGTGGTAACAGTCATTGCCGTACCGGGCCACACGGTCTCGCTGTCGCCTCCCCACATGTGGCAGTTAAGTCCATCCACATTGGAGCGGACATAGATCCTCGGAGTGGTGCTGAGCGCCTCGGGAGAAGCGGGATCAGCTACTGCGCCGACCAGGATACCATCGGTCTGGTAATAGTAGTTGGTCTTGCTTGACTGGACATTCAGGGTAATCTTGACTTCGCAGTTGTTCTCACCTTTGTAATATACGTCAGCGGTATTGCCGACGATGTCGCTGGTGAGGTTGAAGTAGTTGTAGGTCCTGCCACCGAACACCTCGGTACCGGCTGATGCGATATCGCCCGCCTCGGAGCTGTACCAGATGCTCCTGGAAGTGCCCCAGCTTGACGAAGTTGCTACCTTCTCGTCAAGGACATAGAGACGGTAGGTGGGATTCTCCCAGATAACATTGACCTCATTGACAACATTTCCTTTCAGGCTACCGCATAGAGGCAAGCTGCTTACGCCGCCGGAGATGGTGAAAGGTGATTCGCTTGAGCCAAGATTAATTATGGTAGGCGCATCAGCATTGCTAGGGGCATAACGGAACTTGCCAAGAACAGAACCTGCAATAGCGTTTCCTGTGATGTCGCAGTTAACTGAACAGCCGGCCCACTCACAAGGAGCTGTCGTATCTTCCCCAAAACTACCAACAAGACCGCCCATAGATCCATTCTCAGGGCCATTAGTAAGCGAACCGGTATTCTCGCAGTTAGTGAATGTCGCATTGGCGTAACCGGCAACACCACCGACCTCGGGCTGCTTTCCGTCAACAGTGGAGCACCAGCTACTCTGATTAACCACAGGGCCGCTATTCTTGCCGTTTGTCATTGTGCCGTTGAAAGCGCCGGATACACCACCGAGGCAGACAGGAACGTCAGCCTTATTGGTGATGGTACCAGTATTCTCAGCATCGGTAATGATAATCCCGCCCTTGTAGCTGCCGTTAATACCTCCGGCATAAGAAAGAACATTGTAAGTAGTATTTGCAGGATCTCCGCAATTATACATATTCTCTAGTGTTATTGCTCCAGTATTCTTGACATTTTTAACCACAGATCCCTTTGTGGCCATTCCGAAGATACCGCCAAAATATGCCTGAGAATGAATCGAATTTCCTGCTGTTGTACCAGTCCCCAAATCAATTGGCGGATGATTTGCAGAAGCACCGTTGAGAGTGACATTGCCGCTGTTGGTGCAATTCTCCATGTCAGCTTCTAGGAAGCCGGTAATACCTCCCGCATTAATGGTCTTTGCCTGGGACTCGAACACTACATTTCCCTTGTTCTCACAACCCTTCATGTTTGCAGTGCTAACACCAATCAAACCGCCGAAGCACATTTGGGGGCCACCACTTGAAACCATATATGCTTTGATAGTGAAGCTGGCTTCGTTGCTGCAATTTTCGACCACAATGCCTTTGTTGGCACAATTAGTATTATCACTAGCGTAAGGACCGGCATTACCGAAAACGCCACCAAAAGTGCTAAATGAGGTATTACCGCCACTTTGATTCATGGATGTCCCGCCGGCAAATGCAGAATCTATAACGATCTCCCCATAATTGTGGCAGTCGGTTGCTCCCAATGTAACATATCCTGCTACACCGCCAATGCTTGCGTCAGTTACTGCAGTGGTCTTACTTCCTTTATACTGCAAAGTGCCATAGTTGCTGCAGCCCTCTATCGTTCCTTCTATGATTCCGGCCACACCGCCAAGGGCGGGATAACTGCCAGAGCCTCCATTCGTATATTCCCATTCAATAGCGCCTTTGTTAATGCAATTACGAACAGTACCATAGTCATTTGTAGCATTTTTAACTGATACCGTTTGTCCCAAAATTCCTCCGACGCCAAACAGCTTCATGTTCCCGGAAGGCCCGCTAAAGAGGAAAGAGATGCTGCCAGTATTCTCACAATCATCTATAATTACTTTTCCTGCAGTATCAGTTGCTTTACCTGCACGGGCTACTATACCTGCTATTGCACTGCAAGATTTTGACGTTCCGGAAAGAGTAACTTTTATTGTGCCGCTGAACTTACAGCCCACAACAGTACCTGTTGTAGACTCGCCTACAATACCTGCGCAGAAAATGCGACCAGCATCGTTCGTGGAAACAGTAATATTGCCAGCAACTTCGCAATTTTTAACTGTACCTGTATGCGCTTTTGCAACTATAAAAGCAATACCTGTTTGGTCGGGAATTGCAGAGGTCCAGTTGATTGAACAAGTTTTGTCGATAACTAGATTCTGGATTGTTCCGTCATTCTTCGCAAAGAGACCGTTTGTTGCAGCCCAATTGCTGATGCTGTGCCAAAGACCGTCCATAGTATTGCTAAAACTGGAAATTGGAGTCAGAGACACGCCGGTGAGATCAATATCTTTGACCATAAAAACATCAAGGCCGGCAAGTGCGGAAGGATTGGCCAGCTGGGCGGCAGTCTCAATTACACCGACCTTGTTGCCCTTACCTGTAAGGTTGCCAAGATTCTTGGCCTTGCCGGGAGTGCTGAGGTCGATAGTGGCGGAAGTGTTGAGATGATAATACTCTGCATCTGCAGTAAGAGTAAAGACATGAAGGCCCTCATAGGCAGCGGGATTGACGGCGGCCCAGAACTGCTTGCTGCCGTCAGCTGCAGAACCGAGATTAACAGTAACCGATGGAGAGTCGCCAGCAAAGACCGCATCTTTAACCGCTGTATGAAGGATTACCTTGGTTGCACCTGCAGGGGGAGTGAAGCGCAGCATGCTGACCCCGCTGGTGAAGTAGAAGTTGAACTCGTCATCCGACACCTTCTCGGCTTCATCTGCAATGGCTATCATTGCCGCAGGATCGATGTAACCATCAGTAATTGTCTGCTCTGAGGGAATAAGAGGCGTATCAAAACTATCGCCTGCTGCAGCATAAGGAAATACAGCTTTGAGCGATGAGAAACTCTCCGCCACCTCTCCACTGAACTTCGCGATGGAAGTGCCGACACTTGACTCGTCCAGAGTGAATTCGCGCTTGGCTGTTCCATCGTAAACGGCCAGTTTGTCTCCCGCCTGCCATGTCCAGGCCGTCCCGACCATGTCGGCCTTCGTTCCTTCCAGGCTCGCGGTGATGGTGATTGGAATCAGTTTAACAGACTCGCCCTGCTGAATGGGAGCCTCGACTTCAAGTTCTTTCTGAGTACATGAGACCAGAACGGCAGCACTCAGGGCTGCTAATGCTAAAATCTTTTTCATGGCCGTAACGATTAAGGGAACACAGGATCATCATCGTAGTCGATGGGAACCTGATTCTTGTTGGAATCATTCAGCACCTGACATGGCACCGATACGCTTATTACCTTCATGACCGGAGGCAGATAAGCAGAATTAAACGATTTGGTCATAATTCTTATGGTTTAATAATAGTGTCCTTAATCAAAATCCTGTGCAGTCAAAGCAGACCTGCACAAGCGTCAAATATACTATAAATTATTATAAAAAAGAACAACTAGTATCTAAAAAATCAAAACTGCAATTTTGCCCAAACAAAATAGTGGTCACTGGGATATATGCCACGGGGAGCGTCCTTGACTATTTCAGCGTCAAGAGCCTGCACACCTCCGCGGGTATAGATAAAATCGATACGGCGGCCTTTGGAGCGGTCGAACTTCCATCCGTGGCCTGTAAAACCCACTTCCTCATGACCATGAACAGCCTCATATGCATCTGTCCAGCCGGCAGCGGACAGAAGGGCGTACGGCTCATCCTTGATGCCCGAATTGAAATCGCCAAAAAGCAACTGGGGGAAATCGGGGGCATACTGGGCCGTCTCTTCAACAATCACTTCCGTCTGCTTGGTCTTTGCGAGTTTGGTGATGTGATCCAGGTGAGCGTCGAGCACGCGGAATTCATGCCCGGTACGTTTGTCGCGGAGGCGCACCCAGTTGCACTGGCGGGCCCGGGCCGTTTCCCATGAAGTGCTGCCGCCGATGAGGGGAGTCTCGGACAGCCAATAAGTACCTGCCGACACAAACTCATAGCGATTCTTGCTGAAAAAAATGACATTCTTGCCAATGAAGTGGTAGCCATCGGTCCAGGGATCCATCTCCGGGCCCTCGAAGCCAAAGGCCATATAGTTCCTCAGCTTCTTTTTCATGTAGGCATAGGACTCATATATAACCTCCTGCATGCACACGATATCGGGCTTGCGGGACTTTATGACCTTAAGGCAAATATCCTTGCGGTCGTCCCACCGGCGGCCGTCGATTTCATCGGCCGGAAGGCCGGTAATTCGAATGTTGCAGCTCATTACACTATGGGTTGATTGAGCTGATGCAAAACTCCAGCTTAGCAGAGTTAAAGCAATTATGACTAATCTTTTCATTATCCTAAGAATCCAAGTAAAATACCTGCGGCCACGGCGGAGCCAATGACTCCCGCCACGTTGGGCGCCATTGCATGCATAAGAAGGTGATTATCCGGGTTGGCCTCGCGTCCCACCACCTCGGAAACACGGGCGCTGTCAGGCACGGCCGATACTCCTGCATTGCCTATAAGCGGATTGATTTTACGCTCAGGCCTCAGGAAGAGATTCCATATCTTGACGAACAGAACCCCGCAAGTCGTAGCGATAATGAACGACAGAAGCCCCAGCCCGAAGATCTTCAACGAGTTGCCCGTCAAGAATTTATCTGCCTGGGTTGAAGCACCTACTGTGAGACCGATCAAAGTCGTAACTACATCGATGAGCGGACCGCCGGCGGTATTGGCCAGCCTGCGTGTAACCCCCGACTCCTTAAGCAAGTTACCGAAGAACAACATACCCAGCAGCGGGAGACCTGAGGGGACAATGAATGCGGTGCAGAGAAAGCCGACGATGGGGAAGATAATCTTCTCCCTCTGGCTTACGGCACGCGGCTTGGGCATCTCAATCAGGCGCTCCTTCTTGGTTGTGAGCAGCAGCATAATGGGCTTCTGGATGACAGGCACCAGAGCCATATAGGAGTACGCACAAACGGCAATCGCACCCATTAGGTCCGGCGCCAGTTTGGAACTGAGGAAGATGGCGGTAGGTCCGTCAGCTCCGCCGATAATGCCTATTGCACCAGCCTCATTTGGAGAAAAGCCGAAAGCCAGAGCCAGCAGATATGCCCCGAAAATACCCATCTGCGCCGCCGCTCCTATGAGCATCAGCCGTGGCTGCGAGATAAGGGCCGAAAAGTCCGTCATGGCCCCGATCCCAAGGAAGATCAGCGGGGGATACCATCCCATGCGCACGCCCTGGTAGAGTGTATTGAGCACCGATCCATCCTCATAAACGCCGATATTGAGTCCGGGGAAGATAGGGATGTTACCGATTATGATGCCGAAGCCGATAGGCACCAGCAGCATTGGTTCCCACTCCTTGACTATACCGAGCGTGATGAAAATGGCGCCGATGGCAATCATCGCAAGATGCTGCCATGTACAATTGGCGAATCCGGTAAACTGCCAGAACTGAACCAGACTGTCGAAAACCTGCTCCATTATCCGAGTTTGATGATATCGGCCCCCTCCAGCACGGAGTCACCTTTCTGAACGAGTATGGCAATTACGGTTCCATCGGCATCGGCCTGGATTTCGTTCTCCATCTTCATGGCCTCGAGCACAGCCACCTTCTGACCTTTCTTAACGGCCTGACCTTCTTTTACGTCTATACTGATTATGACACCGGGAAGAGGGGAGCGTACTACTGCTCCAGGACCGGAGGGCACAGGTGATGCCGCAGGAGCTGCAACCGGTGCCGGTGAAGGCTCTGCAGATACCTGAACGGGAGCGGCAGGGGCCTCACCGTCAAGCTCGACCTGATAGCTTACGCCGTTTACGGTAACGCTGGCATTCCTGCCTTCAACCTGGTCAATGCTTACGGAGTAGTCTTTTCCGTTGATTTTGAAATTATAGTTTTTCATAACTATTGATTTTTATTCTTATTTGGAGTCCGGCGGAACAGAAGCGCTTTGTCGTTCCATCCGGAGGCGGGATTGCGTTTAATTGTGATAATTCCCGGCTCTGAGTCGTGAATGCCGGAACCAAGATGAAGATGCAGAGCCATGGCTATAGCCGCAGGTACGGCATCGTCAGTCCGGTTGAGTTCCAATGCAAGGGCAATGGCTGCGGCTGTTTCTGCATCTCTTGCCTTTGGCTTTCGCTTGTACTTGCCAGTAAAGATGTTGCCGGACAGATTGTAAATCAGGAAAAGAATCAGCAGCGCGCTGAATACCACGCTGACGGCAATGACGCTGAGTGTCCAGCCGTGAGGATCAGTCTCCTTCATTATCTGGGCTCGTGACTTTTGGTTGTGCTTGCCGTTGAGAGAGCGTGGAGAAGGCACAGCAGGGGCAATGCTGTCAAACACCATTTCCTTGTTATCACCGGCAAACTTCGAGACGCTCATACCCTCCGGCAAATCAGCAGGGATATACAGAGAGTCGATAATCGTACGGCCATCATTGCTCACAAGATAAATGGTGCCACCTAAAGGAAGGGTAAAGCCAAGATGATATGTGCCGCGGGTAGATTTGCCGTCGGCATAGAGAAGCGTAACCTGCCTTGGACCGAGACGGGCCGAACGGTCATCTTTGGTAATACGGCACTTGGTAAGATCGGATGGATCGTCAGTTAGGAAACAGCCGCCAAAGTTTACAGTGCCTTGTGAAGTGTTGAAAAGCTCAATCCAGTCGGGATGAGCGCCATAATCGTCGGCGACCGACTCTAGACTGCCGGGCATTGCCTCGGAAATAATCAGATCCGAGAGATTCTGAGCTGGCAGGCTAAAGCACGGAAGCAGCAGCAAAAGTAACAATAGTGCTCGCTTTTTCATCATAGCGGCATGTTGTCGTGTTTCTTGGCGGGGATGTCCTGACGTTTGCCGGCAAGCACCTCAAACGCGCGGATTACGCGGAATCTGGTGTTGCGGGGCTCGATCACGTCCTCGATATAGCCTTTTTCGGCGGCCTGGTAAGGATTACAGAAGAGCTCGTTGTACTCGCTTTTCTTTTCCTCGGCTATCGCAGCCTGCTTTGCGGGGTCGGGCTCGGCTTTGATTTCCTTGCCGTAGAGTATGCCCACTGCGCCCTCGGCGCCCATGACTGCTATGTTGGCGGAAGGCCAGGCATAATTGATGTCACCCCGTAACTGCTTGCAACTCATGACAATGTGTGCACCGCCATAGCTCTTGCGCAAAGTGACTGTGACCTTGGGTACGGTAGCCTCGCCATAGGCGTACAGAAGTTTTGCGCCGTTGCTGATGATGGCTCCGTATTCCTGCTGGGTACCGCAGAGGAAGCCTGGCACATCCACCAAGGTGAGCAGAGGAATATTGAACGCATCGCAGAATCGAACGAAGCGGGCTGCTTTGCGGCTGGCGTTTATGTCAAGAACGCCGGCAAGCACGCCCGGCTGGTTGGCCACGACGCCAACGCTTCTTCCGCCGACATGCGCGAAACCCACTATGATGTTACGGGCAAAGTTGCGGTGTACCTCAAGGAAATCGCCGTCGTCCACGATGGAGTTGATTACTCCGTACATATCGTAGGCCTTGTTGGGGTTGTCGGGTATGACGGAGTTGAGATAATCCTCGGCCCGATTTATGGGGTCGGTGGTAGGGCGAAGGGGAGCTTCCTCCAGGTTATTCTGCGGAAGGAAGCTCAAGAGTTTCTTTATCTTAGCTATTGCATCTTCCTCTGACTCAGCGGAAAAATGAGCAACACCAGACTTAGTAGAGTGGACATTGGCACCACCCAGTTCTTCTTGGGTGACTTCCTCTCCTGTAACCGATTTGACTACAGCGGGACCGGTGAGGAACATGTAACTGGTTTTATCCACCATCAGGGTGAAGTCGGTAAGGGCGGGGGAGTAAACGGCACCTCCGGCACAAGGTCCCATTATCATGCTGATCTGGGGAATGACGCCGCTGCAGAGGATGTTGCGTTCGAAAATCTCGCCGTAACCAGCCAGGGCATCGATGCCCTCCTGGATGCGTGCTCCGCCGGAATCGTTAAGACCAATGACAGGTGCACCGACTTTGACGGCTGTGTCCATGATTTTGCATATCTTTTCAGACATGGTCTTGCTCAGGGAGCCGCCGTTGACGGTAAAGTCCTGCGCGAATACAAAAACCAGCCGGCCACCGATGGTGCCTTGTCCTGTGACCACGCCGTCGCCGTCGGTATGTACAGCCTCCATCCCAAAATTGGTACAACGGTGACGGACAAACATGTCGAACTCCTCGAAACTGCCGGGGTCAAGCAGCAGCTCCAGACGCTCGCGGGCGGTCAATTTACCCTTGGCGTGCTGAGCCTCTATACGCTTGTCGCCGCCTCCTTTGGAAGCGGACTGCCGGCGCTCGACAAGGGCCTTGATTTTATCATCTTGAATGCTCATAATCGGTCAAAATCGTCAAAAACCACGGTTAACAAAAATGTTAACACTCATAACTAAAATGTTTTACCCGTTGGTTTATTGGTATTTATATAAGATTCAATATTCTTAAGCAAAAAATGTAATGCAACGGTCGTAAAACGCTTGATATTGGCTTTCCGGCCGTTGTTATACTGGTATAGTAGGGTGGAAGTACCCGCTGGTCCGCATACTCCGATCCAAACGGTACCCTCCGGATAGTGCTCATCTCCGCCCTCGGCAAGACCGGTAGTGGCAACAGCGAATGTACTCCCTGTAAGCTTTCGGACTCCTTTGGCCATGGCTGCTGCAACCTCACTGCTGACAACGCCGGCAGTCGCGATAACATCTGCGGGGACTTTCAGGACATTGACTTTTACGCTTACAGCATAGGACGTGACGGACCCGAGGTAGTAAGCAGAAGATCCGGACACAGTGGTTATTAAGTGAGAAATACGCCCCCCGGTACAGGACTCGGCTGCGCTGAGGGTATAGCCATACTTTTTAAGCAGAATGCCGATTTTTTGCTCTACGTTCATTTTGACTTGGACGAAAGATATTTAAGGATTTTGCCTACAAGGCGGGGCCCCTGCCGTACCAGGCCCATACGCACCTCCACGAGCGAAGCGCCTGCATTTAGAGCCTCGTAAGCTTGTTCAGGAGACTTGATGTGACAATTTGCAATAATGGGGAGGCGCCCTTTGGACTTTTGTGTCAAGTAGGTGATTTGTTGGATATTACGCGCCTCTACGCCATCTACGCTGTTCATCAGGCAGTATTCAGTGATATAGTCTAACTCCTCGGTGGAGATAGTTTCCGGAAGCTTGGCAACTACGGGTTTATATATCTCGTAGGTCAGGCGAGTGTCGAGTATGCTGTCAAATGCTTCCATATCTTTCATGCCAGAGATATCGATGACAAAGAAATCACAGAAGTCGTAAGCAAGGGTGAAGCAGGGGAGGTGATTATCGGAAATGCAAGCGGCCAGAATATCGTCTGGCGGATCGGACTGAAGCTTGGCAATAGCCTTTCGGATGGTTGCAACCTCGCTGAAGGGGCCAATTTCTACAAAGCTGAATCCCAGGTCGTTAAGGTCGTTGTACAACTCTCCGTTTACATCCAGGCCGGCGCCTAGTCCAACGGGATTATAAAAATTGAGACCGAAAACTTCACGTTCCAGACCGACAGGGCGGTTGCCATGGATAAGGCGGCTCAGAAAGCGGCCACCGGGGATTTTACCTTCGAGTTTGAAATAACCCAAGGCGATTGCGGAGGCTTTCTGGCTGTCTTTTACCCTCCTGGTTATAGGTCTGATAAGTATGCTGTACATAATATCTAACCTACAAATATAATCATTTTACGTAGTAAAAAAAATGCGGGCAAGGCTATTTGAGTTCAGTAAAAGTGCCGTCAGTATAGAAAACAAGTATTTTTTCGATACTGCGAGCTGGCGGGAGGGCGGAGGCGAACAAATCGGCCTCCTGTGGGCCTACACGGTACATTTTACCCTTTCCTGTAACCAACCATTCCAGACTGAGATTCGGATATTTGTACGCTATTTTCTCCAGGAAGTCAAATCCGGGCTTGTTGCGGCCGGAGATAATGTGGGAGATGTTGGCGCGGGCGACACCAAGGCTGTCGGCAAACTGCGACTGGCTGATGTTCTCGGCCGCGAGAAACTGGAGAATGCGATTGTTCATACAAGTTTACATTTGTTTACAAAGGTAATAAATTGTTTTTATTCACGCAATTCATACAGGAGCTATTTTAGCAGCAGGGGAGAGGGGATAAAGGTAATAATCAAGTTTGATTATTCATATAGTTAAATTATATTAAATAATTGATTAATAGTTAGTTATTTATAGCAAATCTTTCCAAAATCTCCTCTCTGCAGTTCCACCGTGGTCGCAAACACCACAAAACACCTAAAGCAAATTATAGTTTAACTAATATAAATGCTTGGTTTTGTGTATGTTACATTTTTATAAAAATTGTTATTAGTTTTTCTTATGAGAGCATGATGGCGCGTCTTGAGCTCCGGAGTTGAAGCATGGCCGAATATTTACAAATGTAAACAATACAAATAGAAAAATAATGACTAATTTTGCACTGCAATAAAATATGCGAGCAATGATACCTGAAATCCATATTGAAGACTATAACTACGATTTACCCGACTCCAGAATTGCAAAATATCCTCTCGAAGAGCGTGACTCATCAAAATTATTGATCTACAGAGACGGTGAATGCAGTGAAGATTGCTTCAAAAACCTTCCAGAACACATTCCGGCCAAGTCTATGATGGTATTCAACGACACCAAAGTAGTCCCGGCCCGCCTGTTCTTCAAGCGCGAAAGCGGAGCCCACATTGAAATATTCTGCCTCCAGCCTCATTCTCCTTCGGAATACAATTCAGCTTTTGCCAGCACGAAAACATGTTCCTGGGAGTGCGTTATAGGCAATGCAAAACGCTGGAAAGATGATATTCTGCATTATGACAGCAGTTCACCTGAACTTTTGGCGATTAATCTTACTGCGCGCCTTATGGAGCGCGAGGCGCAGACAGGTACCGTGGAATTTGCCTGGGAAGGCGGAATGCCGTTTTCTGCAGTCCTTGATCTTTGCGGCAGAGTTCCTATTCCACCATATCTTAACAGAGACACAGAAAGCATCGATCTTGAGCGCTACCAGACGACCTATGCACGCATAAGAGGCTCGGTTGCAGCTCCTACCGCGGGTCTCCATTTTACTGAACGGACCCTTTCCGCACTCAAGGCAAAGGAGGTTGATATGCAACGGGTTTGCCTCCACGTAGGAGCAGGAACGTTCCTTCCGGTAAAAAGCTCGCTTATCGCCGACCACCCTATGCACAGAGAACCTTTTATCGTCAAGAAGCAGCTGCTGGAACGTATCCTTAACAAAGATTGCAGCCTGACAGCGGTCGGCACCACATCTGTCCGCACCCTTGAAAGTCTTTACTATGCCGGTGCGTACTGCATCGAGTCCGGCTCTCCCCATGATGTAGAGCAGTGGGCCCCGTACACCAGAACATGGGAATATAGCACAGCCGAAGCCTTGGGCGCCCTTGTAAAGTATCTGGACGACAATAGGTTGGAAGAGCTCAAAATGGGCACACGCATCATCATCGTGCCAGGGTTTAACTTCCGCATTACCGACAGGATGGTAACCAACTTCCACCAGCCTCAAAGCACACTGCTGCTGCTTATCAGCGCATTTGTAGGAGGGGACTGGCAAACCATTTACAAATACGCCCTGGAGCATAGTTTCCGCTTCTTAAGTTACGGCGATTCTTCTTTGCTCTTTAGAAGATAATTCTTACTTTTGTGTACTAATTTTGCAGCTATGGTTGATCTTTCCGAATTCGAAGACATTCGCCCCTACAGCGACGCAGAAGCAGTAGAAGCCCTCCAACGTATTTCCCGTCATCCGGCCCTGCCGATGATTTCCAAATACCTCTTTCCAAAAGAAAGCGCCGACGCCCTTGCAAAAATGCTAAGGCGTATCGGCAGTATCGACGAATTCCAGACCGTCGTCATGTCCGGGGCCGTAACTGCAATCCTCGGACGTACATCCGAGGGCTTCACCTATAGCGGAATGTCCAACCTCAAGAGCATAGACGGGCGCTTCCTCGCAGTTTCCAACCATCGCGACATAGTGCTCGATCCGGCTCTCATCCTGTATTCCATGCTTGACTCCGGCCTGCCTTTCGCCGAGTTGTGCGTGGGAAGTAACCTCATCAGCAACAAACTGATAGAGGACCTGATGAAGTCGAACCGCATGATAAAAGTAATACGCGGTATCAGCGCCCGTCAGATGTACCTGAATTCCCAGACTCTGTCCAAGTATATACGTCTTTCCGTGACTTCCGGCAAGGCATCAATCTGGGTGGCCCAAAAAGAAGGACGCGCCAAAAACGGTATCGACAAAACCGAGCAGGGCCTTTTGAAGATGTTCGACATGAGCGGGGAAAAGAGCTTCGAGGAGAACTTCGAAGAACTGCACATCGTCCCCATGAGCATCTCTTACGAATATGAACCCTGCGACAGCCGCAAAGCCCGCGAAATCCTCCTCAGCCAGGATGCGCCTTACGTAAAAAAGCCAAAGGAGGACCTCCACAGCATTCTTACCGGCATCCGCCAGCAGAAGGGCCACATCCACCTGAACATCGGAAAGCCCCTTACGAACGAAGAGATAGCCGAGGCTTCATGCCACAGCGGCAACGACCGCTACCAGCAGCTTCGCGGCATCCTCGACAAGCGCATACGCAGCGGCTACAAACTCTGGAAGACCAACTACATGGGCTATGACCTCATGCACGGCACATCCGAGTTCCTCGGCGTTGAGTACCTTCCCCAGGACCTTGTTGCCTTCAAGGCGTACACCGAGCACAAGATATCCAAACTGGAAAGGCGCCTCAATCGAGACGCCCTTCGGGATATATTCTGGCACATCTACGGAAACCCCGTAGAAAAGCAGCTTTAGAACGCAATCACAAGACCTGCAGAGACGTTGTTCATGCCACCGCGACCGGCAGGGACTTTGTCCTCGTTGGTCTTGAATGAGATGGAGTCGGCTCCGATGAAGAGGTTGACGCCGGGGAAGCGGAAGTTGATTGCAGCACCAACGTTGAAACCAAAGTTGTTGTAAGCAGCGGACGCGGCAATGCTGATGGCATCAATAGGAGTGACGTCAACACCCAGACGAGCCTCTTTGAAGTGTTTCTGCCATGTACCGATGAGACCGGCGCTCAACTTGTCGTAGAAGGGCATGCGGTATTTTCCGAATACGTGGATGTTGTAATTGAGGCCCTGTGTAAAACTCTTATTGTCTACCTCCAGGAATTCAAGCGCATCCTCAAGGTCTACGAAATCTTTGTTGAGATACTGGATCTTGGCGTTGATATTAGGATTCCAGCTGAGGAAACCGAGGTCAAGCACGGAGAGACCAAGCTCGATTTCGGGAGTGGGACGCCATGTAGCACCCAGGTCGAAACCGAGGCCGAAGCCGTTCACACCGACCTTGCCGAACTGAATATCCTGAAGGACATCGTAGATACTCTTTCCTTCGACCAGAGAGGCGGTTGCAAGTATAGGAGTGGAGAACTGCAGGTCAGCATCGCAGTCGCCGCCCCAGTCACCGTTAGGCAGGTCATGGGCATACAAACGATTGATATTGAACCTGGTACCGAGAATACCAAGCAGCACCTTGGCAGTTCCGCCGACTACCAGATTGTCACCGATAGAGTGGGAATAGGAGGCGGCAATCTCGGCGTAGTTGGTGGATGAAAACTGCATATTTTCAAAGACATACGAGCCTTTGCTGGTACTTAGGCCCTCGTTCAGTCCGCCCTTGAAGGCAGCAAAGAAATCGTAAGGAGCGTAGAAATAACTGTCAGAACGGACGTTGGCCTCGACAGCGAAACGGGACTCCTCGCTTTGATGGCCGAAGGTGAAAACATTAAGGCTCAAACGAGGAGCCAGATAGTTGTCTTTATCAATACGGCTGAGAAATTTATCGTCCGGAATAGTTTCGCCGAAGCCCCAGGTATACTCGCCGCTGGGAGTGGCAAATATGAACGAGGACAGACTCAGGTTGGAAGAGGCGGATAAAGAAGTATTGCCAATTCCTACGGAGAAAAATGTAAAAGCGTCGTCCTCGAGCTGGGCACCGGGATTCAGTCTGTAGCTGTAGACATAATTGTCCAGGAAATAGGATGTCTTAAAATCCTGTGCGGAAGCCGATAACAGAGCAACGGCCGCCAAAACTGCAGAAACGAGAAATCTTTTCATACACTTATATAAATTTGTACAAATATAATAATATTTTCCAAATATGCACATTTGTTACACAATTTATATTATGTTAACTAATGTGTATTTTCCGGCTCCCCTATGGCACAAAATAATTTTTACTATATTTGCATACCAATGAGCAGAAAAGGAAAACTCGATATCGTCCTGCACGATGTTCTGATCGAAGATATTGCCGCTGAAGGAAAATCCATAGCGCATGCCCGGCTTGAAGGTGACGATCCCGAATCGCCGGGCCGTGTGCTTTTTGTGGAATTCGCTGTGCCCGGCGACATTGTCGACGTCAGGCTCATACGCAAAAAAAACAGCTTTCTTGAAGGCCGCATCATCAGGATCAACAAGCCCTCGGAACAGCGTCTCAATCCTTTCTGCCAGCATTTCGGCGTTTGTGGCGGCTGCAAATGGCAGTCCCTGCCCTATGATATTCAATTAAGGGCTAAACAAAGGCAGGTTTATGACCAGCTGACCCGCATCGGGCATCTCAAAGTACCTGAATTTCAGCCTATTATAGGTTCCGAAAAGACCAGGTTTTACCGCAACAAGCTCGAATTCAGCGCCTCCTGCAAACGCTGGCTGCTTCCAGGCGAAGATCCTGCACAGGCAGCTTCCCCCGGTCTTGGATTCCACGTGGGCAAGTTCTTCGACAAAGTTCTTGACATAGAGCATTGCTACCTTCAGCCGGAGCCAAGCAACGCCATCCGTCTTGCAGTTAAGGATTACGCTCTGCGTAACGCCCTGAGTTTCTATGACATACGCGAGAATCACGGGCTATTCCGGAACATGTTCGTCCGCACTACCGACGACGGACAGGTCATGGTGATAATGTGCTTCGGCGTCGACTCCCCTGCCATTTTCCCCCTTCTTTCATACCTGCGCGACAAGTTCCCCGAGATCAGTTCGCTCTACTATGTTGTAAATACCAAGGGCAACGACAGTATTTCCGACCAGGAGTGCATTCTGTTCAGCGGCTCCCCTGCCATTTACGAAAAGATGGAGAACCTGAGATTCCGCATAGGTCCCAAGTCATTCTACCAGACCAATACCGGGCAGGCCCTCTCCCTTTATCGCAAAGCACGCGAATTCTCGGGTCTGGACGGGTCTCAGGTTGTCTATGACTTATATACCGGCACCGGCACCATCGCACAGTTCGTAAGCGCAGGAGCAAAAAAAGTAATTGGCATCGAGTATGTTCCCGAGGCCATCGAGGACGCACGCACCAATGCCCGCGCAAACGGAATCACCAATTGCGAGTTCTTTGCCGGCGACATGAAAGATATCCTGACGGACTCTTTCATAAAGGAGCACGGACATCCCGATGTAATGATAGTCGATCCTCCCCGCGCAGGAATGCATCCCGACGTCGTCCAGACCATCCTCAGGGCTGCTCCTGAACGTATCATCTACGTAAGTTGCAACCCCGCATCCCAGGCCAGGGATATAGCCATGATGGCCGATAAGTATCGCATCACCGCGGTGCAGCCCGTGGACATGTTTCCCCACACTATGCATGTGGAAAATATCTGTAAATTAGAGTATTATGCTGATTGACACGCTACTTTTGCTTCTCGGTCTGGCACTTATCATCGCAGGCGCCGAATGGCTTGTGGACGGAGCGTCAGCCATTGCCAGAAAACTCCGGGTCAGCGAATTCGTGATAGGTCTTACAATTGTTGGTTTCGGCACCTCCTGCCCCGAATTGGTGGTCAGCCTGACAGGAGCCATCGCAGGAAATTCCGACATCTCGATTGGCAACGTAATTGGTTCCAATATATTCAACACCCTGCTGATTCTGGGCGTAACAGCACTGATCGCCCCTGTAGCCATTACCCGCAGCAACCGCAGGCGCGACATTCCGGTCACCCTGCTTGTCACGGTACTGCTTGTAATATGCGGATTCAGCTACACACTGTTCGGACTGGGCACGGCAGATATTCTGTCCAGAGTTGAAGGCATTGTGCTGCTGGTACTTTTCGCCGTTTACATCTTCTATAGCTTCAAGAACGACGATGGAGCCTCCTCCCAGGAGGAGAAGCCCGAAAAAGAACGGCACATCGCAATTGCTATCCTTCTTACCCTGGCCGGACTTGCCGGTCTCATCTTCGGCGGCAGGTGGTTTGTGAACTCCGCCGTCCGTATTGCCGGGGCCATTGGCGTAAGCGACAAATTCATAGCCATTACCTTGCTTGCCGGGGGCACTTCCCTGCCGGAACTTGCCGCCTGCATAGTGGCCGCCGCACGCAAGAAGGGCCAGCTGGCCCTCGGCAACATCCTCGGATCCAACATTTTCAATATCCTTCTCATACTAGGTACTTCGGCGGTGGTCTCCCCTATTTCCCTTGGCGGAGTATCAATAGTGGACTTGCTGGCACTGCTCATAAGCGTGGTTCTTGTGTGGCTGAGTTCATATACTTTCAAGAAGAACGTCATCGACCGCTATGAGGGTGCCATTTTCGTACTCTGTTTTGTAGCCTATTACGTTTGGTTATTCATAACTCTGTGATATGCAATTACTAAAATTTAAACCAACTGTTTACAAACTGGAGAATGTCAAGACCGGCAGGGTTTTCGACGATGCCGGATGGACACTATCCGATCCTGAATGCGAAGACCCTTCCCTGGTGAGGGCAGTGTATGATAATACAATGTTCACCCCCCGCAATGACCTCAAGGGCCTCTACAGGTACGCTGAATGGCTGCCTGTCAAACGTACCCTCAAGAAGTCCTGCTCTCCAGTTACGTATAAATCCAAGAATCTGGCAAAGCATTTGGGCCTCAATAATTTGTATATCACTTTCTCAGGTTGGAATCCTAAAATCGGGGCCAAAATGCGCACCTGCTCCTTCAAGGAAACTGAGGCTTTCTCGGTATGTGCCCGCCTGGACAAGAAGGAGAAGCGCACTCTGGTTGTCCAGTCCGCAGGAAATACCGCCAGAGCTTTTGCGCAGGTTTGCTCCGACAACGATATTCCTCTCGTCATCTGCATACCCGAAGACAACAAACACGACCTGTGGTTCACCCACAAGCTTAATCGCTGTGTCAAGATAGTTGCAGCTCCTCACGGCTGCGACTACTACGATGCCATTACCCTTGGGGATAAGCTCGCCCAGGATCCTCAGTTCTTCCTCGAAGGCGGAGCCAAGAACATAGCCCGCAGGGACGGAATGGGTACTACCATACTGAGTTATATTGAGCAGGCGGGAAGGCTTCCCGACGCCTATTTCCAGGCTGTTGGCTCCGGAACCGGCGCAATCGCCGCCTGGGAGAATGCCCAGAGGCTCGCTGCTGACGGCCGCTTCGGCGAGAATAACATGCGGGTGTACGTAGCCCAGAATACTCCTTTTACCTTGCTCTACGACTCATGGAAGGCGGGCTCCCGCCAGCTCGCCAGCATCAGCCCCGAGCAGGGACGGCGCCAGGCAGAGGTCATCCTGGCAAAGGTCCTTTCCAACCGAAAACCTCCTTACAGTCTTGCCGGAGGCCTTTTCGACGTTCTGGAGCAGAGCAAAGGCGACGTGTTCCTCGCTTCAAACGACGATATCATGTACTGGCTCCTTCAGTTCCGCAATCTCGAAGGATATGATCTTCTGCCTGCCGCATGCGTGGCTGTTTCCGCACTGGCACAGGCGGTCGAGAAGCGCATGGTCGACAAAGACGAATACATAATGCTCAACTGCACCGGCGGCGGCACGCTCGCGGCTTTAGGCAAAGGCTATATTCTCAAGGAGCCCGACCTTGTGCTGAGCCCCGACCTTCCGGCCGAGGAAATCATCGCAAAGGTTTCGGAACTTTTCTAGAAATTGATGGCAATCGAGGCGCAAAGCGCCGTGTACTGCGCTCCGCAGACAGTGATGTCGAGCGTAGGAACGCTGTGCTTTGTATCAGGGTCGATGATGGTATCGTGGTCGGTGGTGCAGTGGGCTGAGAGCAAGAAATCTACGGAGATGCTCTTGAATACCGACACACGGTATCCGGCGCCCAGCTTAAAGCCCAGATTAGTGTCGGTTCTGGTCGTTGTAGGAAACATCCCCCCTGCCCCGGCGTAGCAGATAAAGCCGTTGTTCAGAAGGCCGGACGGACAATACCGCACCCGCAGTTCGAGAGGGATCATCCACCTGCGGAAATAAACCCCGGCCAACCCTGAGTAAACTGACACGTTTACTTTGCTTCCCAGGTCCAAGCCGACGTTGGCCTCAATCATTCCGTTACTGAAATATCGCCACACGGTATCGTCCTCGATAATCCGGTAGCCTTCGTTGCAGATGAAGTTGTGCTGCCATGTACGGAGGAAAGTGCCGGTATATCCCCACTCCAGGCCGAAACTGGGACGCAGGAAGCCGCCGGCCCTTGCGTATGCAAACGGAAGGGTCATCACGATCAGTATCAGCAGTATCTTCTTCATTTGAATTTAAACAAAATTGTCAGTTGGGGATATATAGCCTGCAGAATGCCGTTGTTGTATATGCTGGTGCTTACGGCCGCGTAAGTATCCTCATTTTCTGTGCGGCGGAAATGGGCTCCGGCCTCGGCCATGAACGAAAGGTCCAGCGCCACCATGCCCCCGAAATCAAAACGGCAACCGGCATCGCCGCTTATTGCAACAATCCAGCCCTGGTTGTCACTTGTAAGCGATACCAGGTCCCAGCCACGGCCTTTGTCATGGTCGCGCACGAATCCTGCAGTAATTCCAGGACCCGCATAGAACGTCATGGAATACCCGTTTCGGGGCACGTGCGCAAAGATATACTGGCGCGAAAGGTTCAATTTATACCCTGGATAGGAACAGCGGCTGGTGACGACACCGTAAATATCTACATAGAAATGGGCGCTCACGAAAGCATCGGCAGAATCGTAGTAACGCGCTGCAGCACCAACTCCCTTTGGGGAATTGAAAACACCGACCTCCTGTGCGGAAGTCCGGGCCTGCGCGCCCAGCAGAAGAGCGAAGGTTACAGACAGAACAATGCTTAGTCTAGCGTACACATTACGAAGGTAGCGAAATCTTTGATTATATCCAATAAAAAATGTATCTTAGCAGTTGCAACTATAACTGTAACCTATGTCAGTCGAAATAAAAAAAGTCCTGAACAAACGAGACTTGCGTCAATTCGTTACTTTTCCGGAGACGCTTTATAAAAACAATCCCTACTATGTCCCGCCCCTGGTATTCGACCAGATGGATACCCTCGACCAGGAAAAAGGCGCAGCTCAGGAATTCTGCAAATCCGCTCTGTACCTGGCGTATAAAGACGGCAAGCCTGTCGGACGTGTCGCGGCAATAGTTAATTTCAAGGCCAATGAGCAATGGTCCCACAAGGAGGTGCGCTTCGGCTGGTTCGATTTTATCGACGACCGCGAGGTGTCGGCTGCCCTGATGGAAAAAGTCTACGAATTCGGACGCAGTCATGGCATGGATTCGGTTGTAGGCCCGCTGGGTTTCACCGATTTCGATCCAGAGGGCCAGCTGATTGCCGGTTACGACCGCCTGAGCACCATGGCCTTGATCTACAATTATCCCTACTACATCGACCACATCGAGGCTATGGGCTTCGGCAAAGATACCGACTGGATAGAGTACAAGGTCTACATCCCCGACCAGTTGTCCGACCGCCTTGTAAGGATTTCCAAAATCGTCCAGCAGCGCTGCAACGTGCATCTCAGGCCGCTCACGCGCAAGATTATCCGCAAAGAACAGTACGGGATGAAGGTCTTCCATCTCATAAATGATTGTTACAAAGACCTCTACAATTTCACGGTACTGCCAGACCACATGGCACGGAAGTACCTGGACTTCTACCTCAGCATCCTGGACCTGCGCTACCTTAGCATGGTCGAGAACGACAAAGGTGAGCTGGTCGCATTCGGCATAACCATGCCGTCAATTGCCCGTGCTCTCCAGAAAAGCCGCGGCCGTCTGCTTCCATTTGGATGGTGGCACCTGATGAAATCGATGTTCATAAAGCACGAGGAAGGAGTGGAAATGCTGCTTGTGGGCGTCAGGCCCGATTACCAGAATACGGGCATCAACTCTCTGCTGTTCACCGACTTGTTCTCGCGTTTCAGCAAGTGGGGCGTAAAGTGGGCTGAAACAAACGCCGTCCTCGAAGACAATCTCAAGAACCAGGGACAGTGGAAAGATTTTGAGAACGAATGCGTAAAGAGGCGTCGTTCCTACATCAAAAAGCTCGAATATCCCAATGACTGATTCCGGCATACCCCTTCCCGAACGGATGCGTCCCCGCGAACTTTCCGAGTACGTGGGTCAGAGGCACCTTGTTGGGCCCGGCTGCATTCTCCGGAACATGATCGACAGCGGTAATCTGTCGTCGTTCATACTGTGGGGGCCTCCGGGAGTCGGTAAAACCACGTTGGCGAGCATCATTGCACACACACTTGACAGGGAGTTTTATACACTGTCTGCCGTCAGTTCGGGTGTAAAAGATGTCCGAGACATCATAGACCGGGCCAAGAACAAGTCCCTCTTCTCGTCCTCGGCGGCTCCGATACTGTTCATCGACGAGATTCACCGCTTCAACAAAGCCCAGCAGGATGCCCTGCTCGGTGCTGTTGAATCGGGCACCGTGGTGCTTATCGGCGCCACCACCGAAAACCCCTCTTTCGAGGTAATCACTCCCCTTCTGTCGCGATGCCAAGTTTTTGTCCTTAAATCGCTTGACTCCTCTGACCTGGAGATTTTATTAAACCGTGCACTTACCACAGACGAGGAACTTGCTGCGCGCAGGATCGTAGTCGACCAGACCGAAGCCCTGTTCCGTCAGAGCGGCGGCGACGCCAGGAAACTTCTCAACATACTTGAGATAGTTGTTGGCGCTACCCCTCCGTCGGAGGACGGCTGCATTCACCTTACCAACAAGGCGGTAACTACATGTCTTCAGGAGAATGTCGCCATTTACGACAAAGGCGGCGAGATGCACTACGATATCATATCCGCATTCATCAAGTCGGTTCGCGGTTCCGATCCCAACGCTGCAGTGTATTGGATGGCACGCATGCTTGCCGGAGGCGAGGATCCCCTCTTTATAGCCCGCCGGCTCTGCATTCTCGCTGCCGAGGACATAGGCCTGGCCAATCCCAACGCCCTTCTCATGGCAGACGCCACCTTCCGCATCGTGCACTCAATCGGCATGCCTGAAGCGCGTATCCCCTTGAGCGAGTGTGCCGTATACCTTGCGTCATCGCCCAAGAGCAACTCGGCAATAATGGCCATCGACAGTGCCTTGTCGGCCGTTGAAGAGGACAAGACCGCTCCTGTGCCCTTGTATCTTAGGAACGCCCCCACATCGCTTATGAAAGAACTGGGCTATTCCGATGGATACAAGTATGCACACGACTATCCCGGGCATTTCACCGATTTGGAATTCATGCCCGACACAATGCGTGGTCGTGTGTTCTATGAGCCCTCGGCCAACCCTCAGGAGGACCGCCTCAAGGCCTATTTAATGAGTTGTTGGCCAAAATATTACACTAAAAAGTAGCTGACATGGAGATTATCAAGACCGATATCGAGGGGCTGTTGATTATCAAGCCCCGGTTTTTCAAAGACGAGCGAGGATACTTTTTCGAGAGTTATTCGGCAAGGGATTTCAGCGATGCAGTCGGACCGGTCCAATTTGTGCAGGATAATGAAAGCATGTCCAGCTATGGCGTAGTCCGCGGCCTGCACTACCAGAAGTCTCCTTACACCCAGAGCAAGCTAGTCCGCTGTGTACGTGGGAAGGTAGTCGATATCGCGGTTGATATCCGCAAGGGATCCCCTACTTTCGGGAAGCACGTGGCGGTAGAGCTGAGCGAGGATAACCACCTGCAGTTCTTTATTCCAAAGGGCTTTGCGCATGGTTTCTCTGTTCTTAGCGAGGTTGCCGTGTTCCAGTACAAGTGCGACGAATTCTATCACCCCGAGGCAGATGCCGGCATCCTCCTTTCCGATCCTGCGCTCGCCATCGACTGGCAGATTCCCGCCGACAAGATGATCATCTCCCCAAAAGACCGCGTCCGCTCTCCCCTTTCTCCCGAAGACGCAATCTGACTCCGGCACAGCAGTCCCCGCAGCCAGCCATCCATAGCCGCGGAGCCCCCCTGCCTCTGAAAAAAGTCGCTACGCGACCCCTCCCACTGCGCTGCGCTTGCGGGCCCCTCCCTCTTATGTTGCCGAGGGTGGCACATTTTTTCAGAGGCAGGGGGGCTCCGCGGCTATGGATGGCTGATCAGTAAACCCTGGGGCCGAAAATGGCAGTACCGATGCGAACGATGGTGGCACCGTAATCAAGGGCGATACGCCAGTCTCCCGACATACCTATCGAGAGTTCCGTAAAATCCTCGTACTCAGGGAAAAGATCACGAAGATAGTCAAAACACGCACGAATACGGCCGAAATCAGCACGGATATCCTCCTCGCAGTCGGTATTGGTAGCCATGCCCATAAGACCCCTGAAACAAACGTTCCCGTATGACTCTGCCCGGAACAGAACATCCAGAATCTCCTCTTCATAGAAGCCCTGCTTGCTATCTTCCGCCGCTACATGCAACTCCAGCAGCACAGGAATCACCTTGCCGTTCTTCCTCCCCCACTCATTGATTGCATCAAGCAGATGAAGCGAATCCACCGACTGCACAAGGCTGGCGTATGGCAGTACCATCTTAAGCTTGTTGGTCTGGAGATGACCGATAAAGTGCCATTCGATCCCGCGCCCTTCAAGCGCCACCGCTTTCTTTTCAAACTCCTGCGGACGATTCTCCCCGAACACTGTCTGGCCGGCCTCAAGAGCCTCCTGCAGTGCTTCAACTGGATGGAATTTGGAAACTGCCACCAGCTTGACTTGCGGTGGCAGTTCATTCTTGATACTCCGTATGTTTTCGGCTATGCCCATCTTATCGGCGCTGCTGCTTCTTCTGCTGCTCGCGAAGCTGTTGCTGCTGCATTTTCTGAGCCATCTCCAGGCGCTCCTGCCACTTTGACTTGGGCAGGGGCTTGCCCTCGCTCTCTTTGAGCTTGGCCAGAATCTTGTCGGGGTGCACGAAGAACTTCTTGATAACCCAGGTCTGGATAATAGCAATAAGCTGCGAAAGCAGATAATAGTAGCTCAATGCCGCCGACAGGTTGTTACAGATGAAGAACATCATGATAGGCATCATCCACAAGGTCATGAACTTCATGGAAGAGGCCGTGGGGTCGTTGGAAGCGGCCTGGTTGGCTGTAGTCATCTTGGAGTAGAGCCACATCACAACAGCCATCAGCAGGGCGAACAGCGAGAGGTGGTCGCCGAGAATGGGGATTCTGACGCCGTAGTCAAGGATGGAGTCGTAGGCGCTGAGGTCATCGCACCACAGGAAAGGCTGCTGGCGAAGCTCGATTGACGCCGGGAAGAAGCGGAACATCGCCCAAAGTATAGGGAATGTCAGCAAGGTGGGAAGGCATCCGCCCATGGCGTTGACTCCCGCGCGTTTGTACAGGTCCATCGTGGCCTGCTGCTTTTTCATCGCATCCTCCTGCTTGGGATACTTGGCGTTGATCTTCTCGATTTCGGGCTTGAGCACCTGCATCTTGGCTGAAGACGAGAACGACTTGTATGTCAGAGGGAACACCACCAACTTGATCACCAGTGTCATCAGCAGGATTATCAGACCGAAGTTGCTGATAAAACGGCTGAACAGATTGAACATGGGAATGATGGCGTAACGTGTAAACCAGCCCACAAGCGAACCGCCCAGAGGTATTATCTTCTCATACTTGCGGTCGAAAGACTTCAAAGTATTGAAGTGATTGGGACCGAAGTAGAACTCGAACGGGATCACAACCTCGGATCCGTGATGGAAGTCGGAGCGCATACGCGCGCTGCAGGTCATCAGGTTGTGGTCAGGGTCGGCCTCAGGGAAAAACTGAATGGCCACCTCGCCGTTGGCGAACTCCTTAGGAGAGTACAGGATAGCCGAGAAAAACTGCTGCTGGAATGCAACCCAGTTAAGCCGGTTGCCTATGCTCTTGGAAGATGAGCGGCCGCGGCCGATCTCGACCGGTTTCTTTTCACCCTGGAAATAATAATTCAGCTTAGAGTACTGCGACTCGTTCTTGTAACCCTTTTCAAGCCTTGGGACAGTTACGATAAAGTCCACATCCACTGAGCCCACATTGCGGGGAATCACGTCCTGCATACCCACGAACGACAGCTGGTTGCGGACATTGTAACTGCCGGGGAGCAAGGTGTAGCGCTGTTCCATATAGCCGCCGCCGCTGAATGGCAGACGGAAGACAAGAGAAGTATCGCTGCTTTCGGCAACGCTGAAATTGAAGTCGCTTGTCCGGAGATACTGGCCGGCATAAACGCTTACCGCATACTCGGCAGCTCCTTCCTTGAACAGGAACAACTCCCCTCCTCCGTAGCTGGAGTACTTTTTGAGTTGTGCGCTATAAGGCTGGGCGCCCTTGGTGGTAAAGTCCAGACGTATAAGCTCGTTCTCGAGGGTAAGTATCTGACCTTCAGCTTCGTGAGAAGCCTGCAAAAGGGTGTCCTTATAAATTGCCGGAGTCTCGGAAACAACGGCGGCAATGTCTGCACCGGCAGGAACAGTCCCATCCTGGACAATGCTGTCACGGACGGGAGAATTCGCCAGCGCTATGGAATCCTGGATGCGTTGCTGTTCAAGTGCTTTACGCCTTTGGGAAGATTCAAAGAAAGTGAATCCAAAGAGGATGAGGGCAATGAGGATAAAGCCTATTACTGTATTCTTGTCCATCTTTACTCTGCACTCTCCTCTGCCTGACGGATTTTATCTTCGAGTTCCTTGAGTTCGGCCTTGGCCTGCTCTATGCGTTCCTGCATCTGCTTGATAAGCGGAGCAGAATTCTTGGATGCGGCGAAGAAGCCGATATTGTTCTCGTAGGTGGTGATATCCTGCTGAAGCTGACGGTGCTTATCCATAAGGATGTCGCGCTCCGAGCGGGGAGCCCGCTGTGGCCTGCCTGCGCCCTGAGGCCGGCGGGAAGACTGAAGCAGAGGGAACTTCTCCTTGATAGCGGAACGGAATGCATCGTTGACGGCGTCTTTCTCCTTGAAAGGAACGTGGCCTATGGCCTGCCAGCGCTCGTTGAACTCCCTCAGGGCCTCGGCGTTTGCTGCCTCGCTGTCAGAAGGGGTGTAGGCTTTGATGTCCTCGATGACTTTTTTCTTTGCCTTGAGGTTGCCGTAGAAGTCATTTTCGGGCTTGGCGTTCTTATCCCTTTCAGCGAAGAACTCATCACATGCAGCGCGGAAGCGCTTCCAAATCTGCTCGCTCTTCTTGCGGGGCACTGCGCCTATTTCCTTCCACTGCTTCTGGAGTTCGATGAACTGGTCGGTGGCTTTCTTCCACTCGGTGCTGCTCTTGAGCGCCTCGGCCTTCTCGATTATGGACATCTTCTTCTCCAGATTGGAGTTCATGGAGTCCTTGAACTGGTTGTAGTAATCGCGCTTATGACCGTAGAAGGCATCGCATGCGGCACGGAAGCGGTCGTATACCTTCTGGTTATCCTTACGGGTGGCAAAGCCTATCTTGCGCCACTCTTCCTGGATGTCCTGGATTTTGCGGGAAAGATCATTCCACTCGCTGGACGAAGAAATCTCCTTGGCGGCAATTTCCTCCACCTGCTCGCAAAGTGCCTGCTTGGCAGCGAGGTTTGCGAGCTGCTCTTCCTTCTGTCCCTCGAAATGGGCCTGGTAGCGTTTGTTAATCACCGAGGTGGCGGCTTTGAAACGGTTCCAGATATCATCGCGCTTCTCTTTGGCCACGGGGCCGAATTCCTTCCACTGCTCGTGAAGTTTCTGGAGCTCGTGGAAAGCATTGACGACATTCTCGTTTTCGGCGAGTTTCTCGGCGGCCTCGCAGAATTTCTCCTTGGCCTCAAGATTCTTCTGGAAATCAAGGTCGCGAAGGTCGCGGCTGATCTTGACCATGTCGTAGAACTTCTCTACGTAGAATTGGTAGGTATCGTTGATGTCCCTGTAGGCGTTGACGGGCACGGGGCCGGCCTCCCTCCAGCGGTTCTGCAACTCGCGGAACGCGGGGAAGGATGCACTGGCGTCCTCGTCTGTTTCGACCAGGGCTTTCAGTTCTTCTATGATCTGCTTTTTTGCCACGAGGTTGGACTCACGCTGCGCATCCTGCTGGCGGTTGAACTCCGCCCTTTCCTTCTTGTAGTCAGCGTAAACGGCCTTGAAATTCTCCTCCACTGCCTCGAAAGGGTTTGAAAGGGAACTTTCTACCTCGGGATTCTCCCCTTTGAGCTTGCCCAGAAGTCTGTAGAAGGCTGATTTGATGTTCTCGGCCTCCTTGGAGCGCATCATGCTGTCCGCACTCTCCTTGAGAGAGCGGAACATTTCGGAGAGCTCGGCCAGGGTTTTGTCGGCGAGACTCTCGGATGCTTTGGGTTCTTCAACGGGCTGAGCCTCTACGGGCGCCTCTGCAGGAGCTTCCGCGGGCTGAGGGGTTTCTACATCTGAAACGGTCTTGATAACCTCTTCAGGAATCATTGTTTCACTCATAATAAAGTCAATATTTTAGGGTTTTAAACTGCAAATATAACATTTATTTCTTAACTATTTCTACCTCATATAATTTAGGCCAGTTTTTACCGGTCAGGAAAACGCGGCCGTCAAGGTGTGCAATGCCGTTAAGAACATCAGTATCAGGCTTCCGGAGCTTACTGGGAAGCAGCCCGCTGCAATCCACTACACCCTCCACGTTGCCGCTGGAGGGATTGATGATGACAACCATATCGGTGGTATATACATTAGCCCATATTTTCCCGTTTATCCATTCAAGCTCGTTAAGGTAGCGGACAGGACGGCCATCCATGGTAACCTTGATGCTGCGCTTGACCTTGAAATCTCCATCCATGAAATAAAGGGTGGAACTGCCATCGGATGCTATGAGGGACTTGCCGTCGGTAGTAAGGCCCCATCCCTCACGCGGATAGGAATACGTCTTGAGATATTTAAGGCTCTCGGCGTCGTATGTGAATGCTACCTTGTTGGTCCAGGTAAGCATATATAATTTATCGTTGAATATTACCGAACCCTCACCGAAATACTTGTGGGCAAAATCCAGCTTGCGAAGCACTTTGCCGCTGCTTAGATCAACCATACGGAAACTGCTCTGGCCGCACTGGCCTGTACTTTCATACAGATGGCCGGAGTGGAAAAAAAGGCCCTGGGTGTATGCCGACGGGTCATGGTCGTATTCAGCGACAACCTTCAGCCGGTACTGGACCGGGGCCGAAGAGGAACACGCCGGGAGGCACAGGGCCAGGACGGCGGCGATCAGAAGAAATCTTTTCATTCCTGCAAATTTAACAAATAAATACTAAATTTGTCATTGCAAAAAAGGAATATATGAGAATCGATATTTTGAGCGTTGTCCCCGAGCTGCTGGAAAGCCCCCTGGGGCATTCTATTGTGGGCAGGGCGGTCAAGAACGGGCTGGTGGAAATCCACGTTCACAACCTTCGCAAATACGGCATTGGCCCCCGCCGCAACGTAGACGACTACAGTTACGGAGGCGACGCCGGCATGGTGATGATGGTAGAGCCCGTATTCAAGATGATCGAAGAGCTCAAGTCTGAACGCAACTACGATGAGGTGATATATATGTCCCCTGACGGCGAAATCCTCGGCCAGCCCATGGCCAATGAGCTGTCCCTCAAGGAAAACATCATAATCCTCTGCGGCCACTACAAAGGCATCGACCATCGCATTCGCGAGCACCTCATTACCAGGGAGATATCAGTCGGCGATTACGTGGTAAGCGGAGGTGAAATTCCCGCCGCCCTGCTGACCGACGCAATAGTACGCCTTATACCAGGAGCACTGACCGACGAGACATCGGCCCTTTCCGACAGCTTCCAGGACAACCTGCTCTCCCCTCCCGTATATACGCGCCCGGCTGAGTTTAACGGATGGAAGGTTCCCGATGTCCTTCTGAGCGGAAATCCAAAATTAATCCGCGCCTGGCAGGACGAACAGGCACTTGAACGCACTAAACTATTGAGACCCAAACTCTTGAGTGAAGATTATTAAAATTTTTTAAAAAGTAGTGTTGATTTTTTGTAAAAAATTTCAGAAAAACATTGCAGAAATAAAAAATTGAGTTATATTTGCAGTCGGAAATCAACAACTATTCTAACCAACAATAATTAACCTTCATCAAGGTATACACTACTAACTAACCGTTGAAGCCCGCTGTGAAGCGGGCTTCACACGTTTTTAAGCCATCTGACCACAGATTCAATTTGCCAGAGACAAGAATTGTTGTTATCTTTGAAGGATTAAACTGCAAGACATTATGAAAGTTGCTATAGTTGGCGCCAGCGGCGCCGTTGGACAGGAATTCCTGAGGGTACTCGAAGAACGAAACTTCCCTCTCGACGAGCTCGTACTGTTCGGTTCCGAGCGTAGCGCGGGCCGCAAATACTGCTTCCGGGGCAAAGAACTGGAGGTCAGGCTCCTCCAGCACAACGACGACTTCCGCGATATCGACATCGCATTCACATCAGCCGGCGCCGGCACTTCCCGCGAGTTCGCCTCCACCATAACCAAGTATGGAGCCGTGATGATCGACAACTCCAGTGCCTTCCGCATGGATTCCGACGTTCCCCTCGTAGTTCCCGAATGCAATGCCTCCGACGCTCTTGATCATCCGCGCGGCATAATCGCCAACCCCAACTGCACCACCATCATGATGGTCGTAGTTCTTCAGCCCATCGAAAAGCTGTCGCACATAACCCGCATACACGTAGCCAGTTACCAGTCGGCATCAGGCGCCGGAGCCCAGGCCATGGCCGAGCTCCAGGAGCAATACCGCCAAATCGTCGAGGGCAAGCCCGTCACCATCGAGAAGTTCGCCTATCAACTGGCGTACAACGTCATCCCCCAGATTGACCTGTTCACCGACAACGCCTATACCAAGGAGGAAATGAAGATGTTCAACGAAACCCGCAAGATCCTCCATTCAGACGTTCGCTGCAGCGCCACTTGCGTGCGCATTTCCGCACTGCGCTCCCACTCCGAGGCCGTCTGGCTCGAAACCGAAAAGCCCCTCACGGTCAAGGAAGTACAAGACGCACTCTCAAGCGCACCCGGTGTCACCCTTCAGGACGATCCTGCCACCAAAACTTACCCTATGCCTTTGTTCACCGGCGGCAAGGACAATATATACGTCGGGCGCATTCGCAAAGACCTGGCTAGTGACAACGGAATCACCCTCTGGCTCTCGGGAGACCAGATACGCAAGGGAGCCGCCCTCAATGCCGTACAGATCGCCGAATACCTTATCCCCCACAGCAAGTAAACGCCGATGCAGGAAGAACTCAATCTTGTCGCCGACCTTGCCCTTATCCTTATAGCCGCCGGTGTATTCACAGTTATTTCAAGGGCCCTTAAGCAGCCCTTGATTCTGGGTTACATCATCGCAGGTTTCATCGTCAGTCCACATCTGGGGCTCTTCCCTACCATAACCAGCACGGAGTCGGTCAAGCAATGGTCGGAAATCGGCATTATCTTCCTGCTGTTTGCACTTGGTCTGGAATTCAGTTTCAAGAAACTGCTCAAAGTTGGCAGCAGTGCGCTGATAACTGCAGGGACCATCTGCCTGGGCATGCTCATTCTCGGCATCACGGCCGGCAGCATTATGGGCTGGAGCATAATGGAAAGCATATTCCTGGGCGGGCTCATGTCCATGAGTTCCACGACAGTGATCATCAAGGCCTACGACGATATGGGCCTGAAGAACAAGCCCTATGCGACGCTGATTTTCGGAACCCTTGTAGTGGAAGATCTCATCGCTGTGCTGCTTATGGTTCTCCTTTCCACCCTAGCCGTATCGAGCAAGTTCTCCGGAGGCGAAATGGTGCTGAGCCTTGTGCGCCTGGCATTCTTCCTTATCCTTTGGTTCCTTGTTGGCCTGTACGTCATACCGCTCTTGCTCAAAAAGGCCAAGAAATACCTTAACGATGAAATCCTGCTCATCATATCCATTGGTTTGTGCTTCGGCATGGTAGCCCTTGCCAACCTGGCTGGATTCTCATCGGCGCTCGGCGCTTTCGTGATGGGCTCCATCCTTGCTGAAACCGTTGAAGGCGAGCGCATCGAGCACCTTCTCACGGGTATAAAGAACCTTTTCGGTGCCATATTCTTCGTGTCGGTAGGCATGATGATCGACCCCGCAATAATTTCTGCCCACTGGGGAGTTATACTCTTGCTGGCGGCGCTTGCCATACTGGGTCTGCTTACCTTCTCAACCACCGGTTCCCTGCTTGCCGGCCAAGGTCTTGACAATTCGGTGCACGTAGGCTTCACCATGGCACAGCTGGGCGAATTCTCTTTCATCATTGCCAGTCTTGGATGCAGTCTGGGCGTGATGCGCGGTTTCATATATCCCGTGATAATAAGCGTGTCAGTCCTAACCACTTTCGCAGCCCCCTTCATGATCAAAGCCGGAGACCCAGTAAGCAGATGGCTTCAAGCCAAGTTGCCGGCATCGGTGCTAGCCAAGATCAATCCTGCACCCGACACCGTAGGAAAGGCATCAAGCGCCGAGCACAACGAGTGGGCAGGTTTGCTCAAGAGCTACGCTGTCAGGGTGGTTTTATACAGTGTCATCCTGGTGGCCATACTTATCCTTTCCCGTACGCTCCTGGGCAAAGCGGCCGATGTCCTTCTCCCCTTCCTGAACCCGACCGTACGCAAGGCGATATGCCTGGGAATCACACTGCTGGTCATGCTCCCTTTCCTTTACGGCCTGGCCATCACCAACGGCTCCATCAACACCCACGCATCCAAGTTGCTGAAAGAAAGACCGCAGAACAAGTGGCCCATACTCTCGCTTCTGTTCATCAGGATTCTTATCGCCGTGAGTTTTATCCTCATGGCCATCACCAGTTACTTCAACCTGGGCGCTTGGGGCGTGTTGATTGCCATACTCGCCGGCTTGCTGATAATCTTCATCGCCAAGGTATCGGTCAGGAACCTGTCCGGGCTCGAGAAACGCTTCCTTGAGAACCTGAACGCCAGAGACGAACTGGAAAGAAAGAAGAGCCCCGTTGCCACCTCGGTGCGGGACAAGATGTCCAAATACGACATACGCACAACGGCGGTGGAAGTATCTCCCGATTTTGCCTACATAGGTAAATCGTTGCGAGAGATGCCATTCCGTAAATCCGCCGGGGTCAATATAATAAAGATTCAGCGCGGATCGCAGAACATCGAAATCCCCTCCGGCAACGAGCCCATCTACCCTTATGACAGGCTCATAGCAGTGGGCACCCCGGCTCAATTGGAGGCTTTTACCGATTCACTGAAGGAGAATACTCATATAGTGCCGGACGAGGCAGGAGATTCGGATTTCGTGGTACTCAAAATCGATCTAAACCAGGAATCTTACCTGACAGGCAAGAGCCTGCGCGAGGCCGACATGAGGAAGGGCGGATGCATGGTAATCAGCATACAGCATGGCAACAGCATAATAACAAACCCCGGAGCGGATTTCCGCTTTACGGAAGGAGATACAGTGTGGATTGCAGGTAATGCAAAATCCTGCGAATGGTATAAATAAATATGTCCAAAATTATTCTTACGGGCGACCGCCCCACCGGCAGGCTTCACCTTGGCCACTATGTTGGCTCCCTGCGCCGAAGGGTCGAACTCCAGAATCAGGGAGGCTTCGACCGGATATTCATCATGATTGCCGACGCCCAGGCCCTGACCGACAACGCCGACAACCCCGATAAAGTGCGTCAGAACATCATCCAGGTGGCACTGGACTATCTGTCCGCCGGCCTGGACCCGAACAAGGTGAACATCTTCATACAGTCAATGGTCCCCCAGCTCACCGAGCTCACATTCTATTACATGAACCTGGTGACCGTACAACGGCTGCAGCGCAATCCTACAGTCAAGCAGGAAATAAAGCTGCGCGGCTTTTCCGAGTCCGACGACGGATCCGACAACAAAGCCGGCACTCCTGTGGGATTCTTCTGCTATCCCATCAGCCAGGCAGCCGATATCACGGCTTTCAAGGCTACTACTGTTCCTGTAGGCGAAGACCAGGAACCGATGATTGAGCAGTGCCGCGAAATCGTACGCAAATTCAATTCGGTCTATGGTCCGGCGCTGGTCGAACCGGACATCCTTCTGCCCGACAACGCCGCCTGCCTTCGCCTTCCCGGCACTGACGGCAAGGCGAAGATGAGCAAGTCCCTGGGCAACTGCATCTACCTTTCCGATTCCGAGGAAGAGGTAACCCGCAAAGTCAAAGGAATGTTCACCGATCCTGGCCATCTTCAGGTAAGTGACCCGGGCAAGGTCGAAGGCAACCCTGTGTTCACTTACCTTGATGCTTTCTGCAAACCCGAGCATTTCCAGCGCTACGCATCTTGCTTCGTGGGTAAAAAAGCAAGTTTCAGCTTCTCTTCTTTGGATGAAGCTAAAGCACAGTATCGTGCCGGCGGCCTGGGAGACATGATGCTGAAGAACTTCCTTGCCGCTGTACTGAATGAGACCCTTGAGCCTATTCGCGCCCGCAGGGCCGAGCTGGAAAAGGACCTGCCAGCCGTTTGGGAAGTTCTCCGCAAGGGCACCGAAGTTGCCGTCAAAGCAGCACAGGCTACGCTCGATGATGTGCGCAAGGCCATGCGCATAGATTATTTTAACGACAGCGAACTTACAGGCATAAAATGAGTTACCTGATTATTCCCAAGGGTTACCGCTCGCTCCTCACCCCAGAAGAAACCGAGCACGGCATCAAACTGCTCAAGGACTATTTTCAGCAGTCCCTGGCCAAGGCTCTCAAACTGCGCCGTGTAACTGCCCCCTTGTTCGTACTGCAGGGGCAGGGCATCAACGATGACTTGAACGGTGTCGAAAGAGCTGTAACCTTCCCTATCAAGGACCTTGGCGACAAACGTGCCGAGGTAGTGCACTCCCTTGCCAAATGGAAGCGCATGTCGCTGGCAGACTACAAGATACGTCCCGGTCACGGCATCTACACCGATATGAACGCAATCAGGGCCGACGAGAACCTGGGGAACCTGCATTCTCTGTACGTCGACCAGTGGGATTGGGAGCGCACGATAACGGCTGCCAACAGGAACCTCGGCTTCCTCAAGCGTTGCGTCAAGCAAATCTATTCTGCCATGCTCGACACCGAGGAATTCATCTGCACATGCTATCCGCAGCTGCGCCCTTTCCTGAGCCGTTCTATTCATTTCATCCATTCGGAGGAGCTTCTGCGTATGTATCCGGAAATGAGCGCGAAAGAGCGTGAAGATGCCGCCTGCCGCAAATGGGGCAGCGTGTTCATCATAGGCATAGGCATGCCTCTGTCGGACGGCAATCCGCATGACCTGCGCGCCCCTGACTACGACGACTGGAGCACCCCCAACGAAGATGGCTTCGCCGGCCTTAACGGCGACCTGCTGGTATGGAACCCCGTGCTGGGCAGGGCTTTCGAGGTATCTTCGATGGGTATCCGTGTCGACGCCCCTGCCATGCACAGGCAACTGGAACTCTGCGGCAAGACTGAGCGCGAGGAACTGTATTTCCACAGACAACTGCTGGCAGGCAAACTCCCGCTGAGCATGGGCGGAGGCATAGGCCAGTCGCGGCTGTGCATGCTGTTCCTCCAAAAGGCCCATATCGGCGAGATCCAGGCAAGCATATGGCCCGAAGAACAGCGCAAAGCGTGCCTCCGGGCCGGTATCAAGCTCATTTAAGGTTTATTCTTCCCAGGCGGGTTCTACAGAGTAGCGCGGGCGGCTGGCGAGGGTCTCATAATCGTCGGCCGTTGTAAAACGATTGCCTGTGAACTTGCGTCCTGACTTGTCGTATACGACCACTTTGACTTTGGCCGAAGGATCCTTAAGATCATAGCGGAACATGTGGTAGTTCTTGGAGCAGTAATTGTTGCGGGTGCTGCCCTGGCTATGGCCGCGTCCAACCACTCCCACATTGTAACCTATTGACCACCAGTCCTTACTGCCATTGTACGGAGCCTGAAACTCGCCTGTGATGGGCATAGGTTCCAGCGCTCCCGACAGCTTGCCGTTCTCATATACCTCGGAACGCCAGCCCTCGTCCCAGTTCCACACGTTCACAAGGACGGTTCCAGCGCCGTGCTCCATCTTGAAAGTCTCGTACCGGCCACCATACTCGGCATCGCCGCGATACATTCGCATCTGGTAGTTGTCCTTGAAATTCTGTCCTTTGTAAATATCGGACACCACCTGGTTGCCTTTTATCTTCCAAACGGTATAGCCGTTGGGGGCTCCGTCGGCACAGTTCTTACTCCACCACCAGCAGCCGGACATAGCTCCTGCGACGTATTCACTCACTCCGTTAGGATAGTGCAGATGCTTGATAGTATGAGTATGTCCGCTCACTATCCTGGCGTTCTTGCGCCCGCCCAGAATGTCAAGCACACGGGCCATATTTGGGGAATTCTTGATGGAATTCTCGAAAGGAATATGTACGCACAGGATAATAAGCTTGTCGGAGGGCACAGCGGCCAGGTCTTTCTGAAGCCATGCTACCTGGGCGTCAGAAAAGTCCCCTTGATACTTGCCCGGATGTCCGAAAGTGCTGAAACTCACATCGAACATGCTGATAATGTGAGCGTCGCCCCTGTTGAAAGAGTAGTTTGCGGGGCCGAACATATCTTCGAAGTAGCGGTGGCGCCTTACAGAAATGGTAGGACTCCCCTCTTCCACCGCCGTAAGGGGATATTCAAAGTCGTGATTTCCAATGGTTTGGAATACGGGCATCCCAGTCTTTTCGGCGGCAAACTCCTCCCTTATCATCGGCAACAGGTAGTTGGTGTTGCGGAAGCCCTCACTGTATGCTATATCACCAAGAGTAATGGCATAATCGGGGCCCTTGCACTTGCGGGCATAATCTTTCATGTCGGCCACAGCCTCCTCTCGAAGGCGCCTGACATGCCACACCCACTGACACTGGGGGTCGGCCACCAGGAAGAGGTTGAATTCCTTCTCGGGACCGCCTCGCAAAGGCTTGAGTACAAAGTCATAAGAAGGCCTGTCCTCAAGTTTCTTGTAGAAAACGGGCTGACCTTGGCGCAGCGGCACTTCATAGCCCGACGGAATACTAATATTTACATAATACGCCTCGGGAACACGAGGGAAACAATAGCATCCGTTTGCGTCGGTCAGTACGACCGTGTAGCCGTCCGAAACAACGACTCCGGCAAGAGGCTTGCCGGCAGTGTCCTTGACTGTGCCCTTGACCTCGGGGGGCATAACCTTGGCCCCAAAGGCAAGCGAACATGCAGCGATACTTATTATGAATGTTGCTAACTTTCTCATATCAAGCCTTTTGATGGAGGTCCTCCTCGGTGTAACCTGTAGCTTTGGCGCCCCATATTGTAAGGACGGTCAAAAGTCCGATGATTGCACATACGAAGATTGTTATGTAAGCTGCATTCCAGCCGTAGTGCTGAGCCACGAAGCCGAAGCCGAAACCGGACACTATGGTGCTGAGATATCCGAAGATACCCAAGATACCGTTAGCGGTAGCGGAGGCCCTGTTGGTGGCATGCTGAGCCGCACAGATGCCCAGAAGGGCCTGAGGACCATAAATGCAGAAACCCAGGAAGGTGAATGGAATGAGCATGAGCCACCAGGCAGCTGTCTGGGGAAGCATCCAGAATATGCCGATGCAGATTGCCACGCCTACCATGCATACAACGCAGGTATGGTGGGCTTTGTTCTTGAATATGTGGTCGGTAGCCCAGCCCCAGAACAACATGCCGAGGTTGCCTCCGATGAGCTCGAACACTACGCAAAGCGTTGTGGCATTGGCCATTGACAGGCCTTTGGACTCTGTCAGCAGCGTGGGGCCCCAGTCGAGGGCGGCAAAGCGCACAACATAAACGAAGAAGTTGGTGATGGCAAGGGTCCAGATTATGCGGTTGCGATAAACGTGCTTGTTGACAAAGGCCTTGTGCTCAGCAGCCTCTTCCGGGGTCGTAACTATAGCTTTTTTCTTGCCCACAACCTCGTGAAGTCCCACGTCGGTAGGAGAATCCTTCATGGTGAAGAAAAGCCAGATGGAGCCAACTACAGCCACAGCAGCGGGAATCAGGAAGCACCACCTCCAGGCACCGAAGTGAGCGGCGAAGTTATTGACTTTGGCCACGTTGGCAGGATCTGCCATGTCGAGATTGAGATTTGCGCTGATGGCGGCAACCGTTTCGGGGTTGACACTCATATCGATTCCCAGATGAGGCATTACTATCCAGCCGCACAGGGCCATGGCAAGACCGGCGCCTATGGAGTGGGACATATTCCAGATGCTCATCTTGGTGGCAAGTTCCCTGGGATGTATCCACTGCGTAAGCGTTTTGGTACAGGGAGGAACACCCATGCCCTGAAGGAAGCCGTTGATCATCCAAAGTATGCCCATCACGTAAACCAGGACGGCTGATATGGCAGCCAGATCCCCTGACTTCCCCGCCAGGGCTACTACCCAGCCTGCAACCACGTCCGAGGTTCCGAAAAGGATGTTGACCACTGCGCAAAGCATCAGTCCGAGCGACATGACCTTACGGGCGCTGTTGCGGTCGGTGATAATGCCGACTACGTAGCGGGAAAGACCGTAAATGACGCCGTGAAGGGTAAGGAATATACCAAGCTGTGTTTTGGTGATTCCGAATTCAGCGCCGAGTCCCGGCATCGAAAAAGAGAAATTCTTGCGTACCAGATAAAACATCGCGTAGCCTATCATGGTAACCACGATAGTGCGCCACTGCCAGTACTTAAGCGATTTGGTTGTTTGCATATCGGATTATTCTACTTCCCATATACCCCCCTTGCCGAACAGGCGCTCGACAAGTTCGGGCATCAGGCCCAAACGGTAAACTATATCAATATTGGTAAAGCGGCTGCGCATAAAAGGAATACCCGAGAAAGTACGCCGCATGCGTTCCCTGCTTACACATATCATCTCTGGCTCATAAGGAGCTCCTACCAATTTGAGGTTCTCGTACACTTTGTCGAACGGGATGATCTGTGCACGGATTTGCTCTTTAAGGGTGGGCCAGGCAGCCTTTAGCGCTTCCAGCTGGCTGCGCAAGCCATCTTTGTCGACGTATTTACCTTTGGTTTCTTCCAGTCCGCGGGCAAGGTGTCCGGGCATGCCGGCAAATACAGTGCGGATTTCGGCCTCCATCTCATCCCAGCTTTTCCATGCCGCCACACATTTGTCGACATCCAGATTCTCAAGATCCTTTTCCAGAAGGAATTCAAGCGAAGCGGTGCTTGCAAGAGTGCCTATGCCCACTTTGAAGCCATGTGATACATGCTTGCCATTGGGATATGCAAGATTCTCCATATCCCAATAGTGCGAGAACTGGTGCTCGGTACCCGAGGCGGGACGGCTGCTGTGTATGGCCTGCATGGCAAAACCGCTCATCAGAAGGCCCTCTGAGAGCTTTTCGGTCATTTGAACATCCCCGGCGTGAACTGCGGCAGGGGCGCTGAGGGCCTCGCGAAGACCATCCTGGACAAGGTCCCAGCCAAAAGGGTCAATAGCCTCAGCTCCAACGGTATCAGCCAGCATCCAGTCAGCTCCTGCAGGAATTTTTGCAATAAGGTCGGCATATCCCGAGGCGGCCAGCTCTTTGGGAGCGTGGGCAGCAATGACCGGATCCATTACAAATCCGTAAGGCGCCGGGCAACTGAAGGTCTGTTTGTTGCCATCCTTGGTTATTGATGCCCCATAGGCGGTATAGCCGTCCATGGATGCGGCGGTGCCCACACACATGTACTTACGGCCGAGAATATGGGATGTGTATTTGGTGAGGTCGTTAATGACTCCGGAGCCAACAGCTATAGCAATGACATCCAGAGGTTCCATGCGGGCCTTGAGTTGTTCCACGAATTTCCATTCTGCATAGAGGTCGGGATCATCGAAGACAAATGGCTCCACATATGGAACGGAAGAGTCCTTCAATGACTGAAGTACTGCTTTACCTGCGACCATCCAAGTATTTGTATCTGCTATAATTAATGCGGTTGAGCCTGGAAATAGTTTTGAAAACATCGAGGCTGTTTGGGAAACGACACCGGGACCTATGATAAGGTCTTTGGTGTCGGTTGTGCGCTGCAGGGCGCGTTCAATCTTGTTCATTTTGAGATGGCTTGTCTAAATATAGGTATAGTTTCTTGAAGTGTCATTCCTTTGCGGTAGATCCCTGCTGTTCCCCCAACGAAAATCTGGGCTCCCATACCGGCCATGAGGGCGGCACGCTCAGCACTTACGCTGCCGTCGACGCTGATCATAACATCATTCAATCTTTTGCTGTCCAACCATTTACGGGCGATACTGACCTTATCCATGATGCCGTCTACCATCTTAGCGCCAGCATATCCAGGATGCACCAGCATGAGGGTTATCGTATCAAACAGACCAATGTGAGGTTCAAGGGCTTCAATGGGAGTCTCGGGATTTACTGCCAGGCCGAAGAGGCATCCTTGACCACGGACAGAGGCGCTGAGGGCTTCGAAACTGCGGTTCAGTTCAACATGAACAGAGAGACAGTCCCCTTTCCGGAGTTCAAAACGGGACATAACAAGCTCTGGATCCGTAACCATCAGGTGTATATCCAAAGGCTGGGATGTCCTTGAGTGCATGGCTTTTATGAAGTCAGGCCCGAAGGTTAGGTTTGGGACAAAATGGGCGTCCATTACGTCCACATGCAGCCAGTCAACGCCTAATTCTTTCAGAGTATCGATATCAGCTCCAAGACTCATAAGATCGGAGCACATCACAGAGACAGAAATATACATATTTTTCATATCCATCAAAGTTACTAAAAAACGACCAAAAAGACAATGAAAATCTTAGCTATAAAAAACTATGGTTCAGGAGCAATGGCACCCAAAATTGATGTAAAATATGGGCCAAATAGATATTAACAAAAATGTTAAGTGTATCAACAAATATGTTTTATTATTTGATTGTCAAACAAATAAATAGTCAATGAAGTAATAACGCGATTTTTAGGAATTGAGACGAATTTTTATTATTTTTGTAGTATAAAATACACTATTATGAATCTAGAAGGCAGAAGACAAAGCACAAACGTCGACGACCGCCGGGGACGTTCGGTTGGAAAAGCCGGCGGAATAGGCCTGGGAGGCATCCTGTTGGCTGGAATTCTCTATTTGGTATTCGGCGTTAACCCCACTGAAGTACTCCAGCAGACCGGAGCTCTCAATGGCGCCACACAAACCGAGGTCAACTACACACCCAGCGCCGAGGAAGAGGAACTTGCCGTATTCGCAAAGCAGATACTTGCAGGTACAGAAGACGTGTGGACACAGATATTCAAAGCCAACGGAAGAACCTACGAGCCACCCCGTCTCGTACTCTACAATGACTACGTACAGACGTCTACAGGCACTGCTTCCGCCTCTACAGGCCCCTTCTACAGCAGTGCTGACCAAACGGTTTATCTGGACCTTTCTTTCTTCACTTCCATGAAGCAGCAGATAGGTGCAGACGGGGATTTTGCCTACGCTTACGTGATTGCCCACGAGGTTGGCCACCACGTCCAATATCTCCTTGGAACCCTGCAGCAGGCTCATAGCCAGATGCAGCGCGTCAGCGAGAAAGAATCCAACCAGATCAGCGTCCGCCTGGAACTTCAGGCAGATTTTTACGCGGGCGTGTGGGCGCACCACGACAACAAGATGTTCAAGTCCCTCGAAGTAGGAGACCTTGAAGAAGGCCTTGCCGTTGCGTCAAAGATCGGCGACGACTATCTCCAGAAGAAGGCCTACGGCTATACTGTGCCTGATGCATTCAACCATGGTACCTCCGAACAGCGCTCACGCTGGCTGAAGAAAGGTTTCTCGACCGGCAATCCCGCTGCTGGTGACACATTCTCGGTATCTTACAGTCAGCTTTAGCCATGTCTTTCGACATCGATCTCCCCCTCTCCCCCGCCTGGTCGGTGGAGCAGGACCGCTACGAAGAGGTTGACGGAGCATTGATTACGCATCTGGAATGCCATCTTCCCAATGCCGGCAACACTGCCGATGACGCATTTATTGATCTATACGTTGGCGACATGCCCTCGGACACTACCGCCGAAGATGAAGCATTTGCAAATTACGCCGAAATTGTGGGCTGGGATGACGACGATGACGAAGAGAGCCCAATTGCAGAGTGGAAATTCAAGCATAAAACCGCCTATGGCTTCACCGGCGAATGCGAAGATGGCTCCATAATGCTGCTCATGTGTGTCGAAATCCTCAAGGGTGCCCTGCTGATAGCCACTGTCATCGCCGACGACGACGATGCCGTTGGCAAATGGGCCAAGTATCTTGAAGAAAAGCTTACAATCAAGGCTGTTAAATAGCAGTGCTCGAGTCACTTAAAAATCTCGGACTTGTCGGCTTGTTTCTGGGGAACCTGCTAGCCGCGACCATAGTCCCTTTCAGTTCGGACGCCTTGTATATCGCAATACTTGCGGCTACGAGGCGTCCTCTGGCTTGCTTCCTTGTAGGAACTGCCGGAAACTGGCTAGGCTCTATGATTACCTACGGTATCGGCTGGATAGGTAAATGGGAATGGCTGGAGAAATGGTTTAAGGTAAAGCCCGAAACCCTTGAAAAACAAAAGAAAAGCATCGACAAATACGGCGTCTGGCTGGCTCTCCTGGGATGGGTGCCTATTGTCGGCGACGTTATCGTGATTGCCCTGGGATTCTATAAAACACACCCGGTATGGACATCTGCGCTGCTTCTGGTAGGCAAGGCAGGGCGTTTCCTGATCTGGAACCTGGTGGTCGGAGGACTTCAGGGAGCGATCAGCTGAAATGCTTACCGTGACATAAGCGGTAAGACAGTCCGCTCCCGCAAGGACATGGAGCATCCGGCGCCACTGGCCTGACCTTGTTAACAGTTTCAAAGAGGCGCAGAACCTCTTCATCGCCCTCTAGCGCATCAGCATAGTCGAACAGCTCGGAGAACATGTTCTCGGGCAGATAGTAGACCATCTGCCCCGTTTCCTTGGCGTTATGTCCTTTGAGAAGCCACTTCGGCGCAGTATTGGCGTAATCCAGAATGATTTGGGCGTACTGGACAAACTGATCGTAATCGACAATATCCACAGCGGCCTCCGTTACAGGCGAAAGCAGGATCTCCAGATTGCGTAAATCAGGCTCGTACTGCGAGTTAATCCACACCAGATGTGCCGTATAGGTGAGGTCCTCCCCTATGTAGCCAAGAGCCTCCAGCATTCCCAGCAAGGCCTTTCCTTCCTGGCTATCACGGCCATAGAAGCAGAACGGAGAGTCCAGACCGCAAGCCTCGGCATCAGCCAGGGTTGCTTTGGCATAGCGCCTTGCGAACTTATGATACTTCTTGCGGTCTTTCATAAGAGCGTCCAGGCTCTCGACGTCGGGAGAGATCATGTAACTCTCGCCTGAATACTCATCCTGGAAGAGGCGCATCAGCGGGCTGCGCGCAACGGCCATGGCAAACGTGCGAACCTCATCCAGAGTCTTGAAGTCAGTAAAAATACTGTCGACAAACGTCCTCAGTGGAACCACGCCGTAAATATTCACCGCACCCAGGATCAGGTGTTCAAGATGGAAGGTGCCGTCGTTTTCCTTTTCTGCTATTACAGAGTCTATCTCTTTGGATATCAATTCATAAAAGGCGGCGGGGATACTCACGCGGAGCATATCCTCACGGTCGGAACGGGAGGCGTCGATAAAGTGAAGTACTTCAACTACAGTGGGAAAATCGGCTGGAATAATGTCGATTGAATTGTCCGGGCCTACGTCGCAGAGTTTCTTGAGAAGGCGTAAGTCGCACTCCATAAGCTGGCCAAGCCAGGCCTTTGGGTCAGACGACAGATACGCGCTGAGAGCCTTGACCAGATCTTCCTTGCGGCCCTGCCTGCGTGGCAGTGCATTGAAATAATCCAGCGTGGCCAAGATCTCCTCGCGGGTGCGTGAACTCAATAACTCTTTTATGGTAAAGCGCATAGATTACAAAAATAATACTTTAAACCGAGAGCACAAGTACTTTTTGTCCGTCGATGCGAAATTTTACATTATACCCTCCGAAGCTAAGGCCGTAAATCCGTTCGGGGTCATCTTGATACTGAGGACGTGGATCCTGAGACAAAAGCTGAGATATTATGGCACAATCCTGCTCCCCCAGAGCTTCCCTGATCTCCTCGGGTATCTCAACCTCAAGTTCAGACCAAGCCATGCAATCTACAAATCCACAACGAATTCCATCATGACTATCGGAATAAGCAACATACGGTTTAACATCGAACACCGGAGTCCCGTCGGCCAGATCGGCCCCCGACACCACAATCACTCCGGGCTTGACCGACACAATCCGTACGCAAGAAAGTCCAAGCTGGTTGGGCCGGAACGGCGAGCGTGATGCAAACACTCCCACCCGCTTGTTCCCGCCCAGCCTGGGAGGACGCACCGTAAGTGAGGGGGCTGCCTCGGGATTGAGCGAAAAGCCCCATAAGAGCCAGCAGTAGTCGAATCCTTCAAGTCCCCTCACAGCCTCTGGTGCATCGTACGGAGGCACAAAGCGGACCTCTCCCCTCAGACAGGTCGCAAGACCGGATTGCCTGGGAATGCCGAACTTCTCCTTAAGCGGAGAACTGAAGTATGCTACAGGTTCAATATTCATTCGCCAACCTCCTTAAGATAAGCAGTATACATCTTTCCAAGAGAGTCCAGGTTCTCACTCTTAAGGGGTTCGGAGGGCGGAGAAATCATACTCAGAGGATCGATAGGAGTGCCGTCCTTCCAAACCCTGAAATCCAGGTGGGGACCGGTGGAGTGGCCCGTGGAGCCAACGTATCCAATAACATCGCCCTGGGCGACGCGCACACCCGCCTTGATACCGGAAGCGAACTTGGACAGGTGCATATAGCACGTTTCGTAGCCGTTCATGTGGCGTATGCGTATACGGTTCCCTCCCCCGGAGCCGTCCCAACCGCATACGGTAACGGTACCATCTCCGATAGTATGCACAGGGGTGCCGGTTGGCGCCGCATAATCTACGGCGGTATGAGGGCGTACCACGCCGGTTATAGGATGCTTGCGATGGTATGTGAAGCGACTGCTTATGCGAGTATACTGCAGCGGGGCCTTGAGGAAGGCCTTTCGCAGGCTCTCCCCTTTCTCGCTCCAGTATTTGTTGCCTCCGTCACCCTGGTCGAATCGTATGGCACCGGCACGGAACTTCCCGCTATCGTACACCGCAAACTCCACACTATCAATCTTTACCACCTCGCCGTCGCAAACCGTCTGGTCGTAAATAACACGGAAGCGGTCCCCTTCCTGAAGGCCGAAGAAATTGACCGTCCAAGCATATATTTCAGCAAGATCGACTATCAGCAAAGGCGATGCTCCGGCGGCGCGCATGTCGTTCCAGAGCGAGCTCTTGATAGTCACATCCGTGATTCGCCTTTCGTTCTGCACCGGCTTGTCGTATGTCCAAGCGTACAGCGAGTCCCGGCATTTGAAGATGGTGCTGCGTATGCGGTCGTTGTGATAAACGACATATTCAAGATGACGCGTAGAGTCGGTGCTGTAATAGGCTTCAACGCCGTTCCCGGCACGCATGCGGCGTACGTCAAACACACTGTCAACCGCCTCGCTGAGCCTGTAGCTGTCGCCGGAGCCAAGCCCGAGCCGTCCCATTACGCCCGAAAAAGTCTCGCCGTTATGCACCGTCGATGAATCTACCGCAAAAGCATCAGTAAGGAATCCAAGCGGATAGATTGTATCTTTCTGAACTTTAACTTCCCCTCCTTCTCCTCCGTGCCGTCCGCAGGATGAAAAGACAATCAAAAAGGCCGAAAACAATATAAATAACCTCTTCATATCAAAAGATGTAATTCAATGCACAGTAAATACTTGAATGCCCATCATCCCGCCTGAAAGGCATTCCCCATTCAAACGACAACAGGAAATTGCTGTCCATGCCCAGCTTCACTCCGGTACCCGCGCTTGCATGAGGCAGGCGGGCAAGCCTCAGCTGCTCGGCATCATTGGCCAGACGGAAGGGTTTTACTATCATTCCAGCGTCGAGGAACGGATTCATAACTACAGCAAAATCTATTCCTGCAACGCTGAACTGCACTATCCTGAAACGAAATTCGAAATTGGCCCAGGCATAGGCATCGCCCACCAGCCTGTTGCCGAGCACGCCCCTCAGCGTGTTGATTCCGCCAAGTCCGTCGGCGCAGCCCTGGCGTATCTGAATAGTGCTGATGTTCTGCTCTACATAAAAGGGCGGATTGCCCAGTAGCGTAGTTTGATAGCCCAAGTGGTAAGCCAGAGTCAGCCACGCGGGCCCCGGGGTTAAATAATGCCTCCAGCGCAGAGCTGCCTTAAGATAAGGATAGCCGGTCCCGAATATATCAGGCGATCCGTTCAAATACAGCTCGGCCCATACCCCTGATTTAGGATCAGGCTCGAAATCCCTCGTGTCGTACTTCACTCCCCCAAGTATCTCTGCCAGAGTGCCGGACATTTCGTCCGGATGAATAATGCCGGCATCAGTATACTTACGGAAGAGAGTGTTGGAAGAATCGTAATTGCCGAAATCCAGGTCTGCAGACCGTATCCTCCTGATATTGAGCGCCGCCATCCAGCCCCAGTTGCGTCCTATACTTCCCTGGAACGAGGAAAGGAACCGCAACATATCCCGTTTATAACAGTAATAAGCCACACCATTCCTTCGGTCGAGACCTGGATCGTACTGGTTTACCGATCCGTTGAATCCATAGAACTGATACAGGGGATCTGTCTGCCACGAAATGGAGCTGATGAAGCGCACTCCCGGTATAAGGAAGTCGGACTCGTACTCACCGTATACGAACGTCTGCCCTTTAGTATAATGCGAAGCCTCGACATGAAAATGATGGTAGAACTTAGGGAAAATCGAAGGCTCCCGGCCATAGCTGTAAAGGTCAACGTAGCCGCCGAACTGAAAGCCCAGATCAGAGCTGTAACCAAGTATGGGAAGGGGTATTACGTACAGTCCCTGCTTGAATCCCTTCTGGTTTTTGACAGTCTGAATGTCGGACTCCTGTAAAGGCAGCGGATCCTGCGCGCCGGCTGCAAAGCCCGTGCACAGGATCAGCGTAATTATGCCCCACAGACGGCGCACCTATCTATTTGATAAGGCTGCCGAGTATGCTTCTGGTCAGAGTGCGGAGGGCGGAAGATGCGGCGCTTGAGACAGCCTTCTCGCCGGCGCTCTTGCCAGTTTTCTTCTTTGTGCCGTCTTTCTTGTTCTTGCCGGTTATGGCATCTGCCGCTGCGTTGCCTGCGCTGCGGGAAAGGCTGGACACGGCAGCGCCGATTGCTGCACCCATAACAACAGTTCCAAGGCCGGCCTTGGCAGCCTTCTTGCCCTTGGATTGCTGCTTTTCGGCCGCGGCCCTTTGTTTTTCCAGAGCCTGCTGCTCTTTGGCAAGTTCGCGCTGGCGGCGGGCCTCTTCGGCCTCGGCCTTCTGACGTTCTATTGCTTCCTGCTGCTGGGCCTGGATTTCCTCGGCGCGCTTGCGGTCGGCAAGAAGGATTTCGAATGCGGACTCGCGGTCAATGACAGTATCATATTTACCCCTGACGGGAGATGCATTGCGGATATCCAGCCTCTGGCCCTCGGTAATTGCTCCTATCTGGCTCAGAGGGAAGAGGATACGGGCGCGTTCAACTACCGACGGAGCACCCTTTTCGTCCAGGAAACTCACCAGGGCCTCACCGGTTTCGAGGGTAGAGATAGCCTCGGCAGTTTTGAATGCGGGATTTGGACGGAAGGTTTCTGCTGCACTGCGTACGGCTTTCTGGTCCTTGGGGGTATAGGCGCGCAGGGCGTGCTGGATACGGTTACCCAGCTGGCCAAGTATGGAATCGGGGATATCGGTAGGGTTCTGGGTGACGAAGTAGATACCGACGCCCTTGCTTCGGATAAGGCGTATCACCTGTTCAATCTTCTGGACAAGTGCGGGAGCGGTGTCCGTGAACAGAGTGTGCGCCTCGTCGAAGAAAAATACCAGTTTGGGAAGCTCGGGATCCCCTATTTCGGGCAGACGGGCGTAAATGTCCGACATGAGCCAAAGCAGGAAGGTCGAATAGAGCTTGGGATTCATCATCAACTTGTCGGCGGCAAGCACGCTCATGACACCGCGGCCGTTCTCGACAGCAAAGAGGTCCTGGATATCGAAGGAAGGCTCGGCGAAGAACTTTTCGGCGCCCTCGTTCTCAAGGCCCAGGAGTGCCCTTTGGATGGCGCCTATGGTCATGGAGGTCACATTGCCGTAGTCAGCGCGAAGCTCGGCGGCGTGCTCGTCAACGTAAGCGAGCATGGAACGGAGGTCTTTGAGGTCTATCAACAGGAGGCCCTTGTCGTCCGCCACCTTGAAGATGATGTCCAGCACACCGGACTGAACCTCGTTAAGCCCCATCAGACGGCTTAGAAGCTGAGGACCCATGTTGGATATGGTGGTGCGCATGGGATGGCCCTGCTCACCGAACACATCGTAAAAGCGAGTGGGGTTGGGACCGAAGTTGGGATTGCTTATACCGAACTCTGCGCAGCGCTTTTCGATGAAACCAGACATGCGTCCGGTCTGGCTTATGCCGCTCAGGTCTCCCTTCATATCCGCCATGAAACAGGGAACCCCGGCCTGGCTGAAAGTTTCTGCCAGAACCTGGAGTGTTACGGTTTTACCGGTACCGGTGGCACCGGCGATGAGGCCGTGCCTGTTTGCCATTTTTCCTGTAATGCTTATTGGGCCGTTGGGGCCGTGGGCGACATAAAGTCCGTTGCTGGATGTGTACATATCGTATTGAATTTTCCACAAATATAGCTTATATTTGCGAAAAACAGTAACCAAATCATGAAGATTAAAACCTTGATCGCTGGCATTCTCCTAACCACGACCATATCCTTCCAGGTCAGTGCACAGGGTATGCTCACCGAAAAGAATTCCCAAGTTGTTAAAGAGGTAGAACTTCAGGCCGACTTCGTTGTGGCAGGCGGCGGCCTTGCCGGAGTGTGCGCCGCAGTTTCCGCCGCACGCCATGGTACCTCTGTCATTCTGGTACAGGACCGTCCCGTGCTCGGGGGCAACGCTTCCAGCGAAATGCGCATGGGCATTGTGGGCGTTCTCAAAGACCAGTACCAGGAGGCAGGCATCCTGGAGGAAATGCAGCTGCGCAATTTCTACTATAACCCCCTGCAGCGGTACACCATCTGGGACGATGTTATCTACACCACGGTCATAAGTGAGCCCAACATCAAGCTCCTGCTCAACACCTCGGTCGAGGACGTGGTTATGAACGGCGGCGAGATCGCTGCGGTAAAGGCTTGGAATTCAAACGCATATACCCGTTACACCATCAAGGGCCGGCTCTTTGCCGACTGCACGGGCGACGGCATCCTCCGTCTCTCCGGCGCCCAGTTCCGCCGCGGCCGCGAGTTCCCCGAAGAGTTCGGGGAGAATTGTCTCCATGAAGGTGGAGACAGCCACACGATGGGCAACTCCATCCTTCTCCAGCTGCGAAAGACCGACGAGGATCACCCTTTCATCGCCCCCGACTGGGCATATCATTTCACCGACGCCGACTTTGACTACTCCACCGAAAAGTCCACTATTCCAGGCGTCAAGTTCAACTACAAGCGCATCTACTCCCCCAAGGACAACAATTTCTGGTGGATAGAATTCGGAGGACTGTACGACACCATCTTCGATGCCCCCGACATACAGTTCGAGCTTAAACGCATCGCCTATGGTATCTGGGAATACATGAAGAACCACCCCGATGGCCGCTGCAATGGCTATGAACTTGACTGGATAGGTTCGCTTCCCGGCAAGCGCGAGTCCACCCGCTTCATCGGGCCCCACATACTCACCCAGAACGACGTTCAATCCGGCGGCCACTTCGAGGACGTAATTGCCTACGGCGGATGGTCCCTCGACGACCACGACCCCGAGGCCTTCCACAAGAAAGGCATCATCAGCCATGAATACAAGTGTCCCGACTACTTCGGCATCCCATTCGACTGCCTGTATTCCATCAATGTTCCCAATTTGATGTTCGCCGGCCGCGACATCTCGTGCACCCACATGGGGCTCTCAGCAACCCGCGTCATGGCCACCACCGCACTGCTCGGCCAGGCCTGTGGTACCGGAGCGGCTCTGGCCCTTGCCAAGGGAGTGACTCCTGCACAGGTGCGCGCACAATACATCGGTGAGCTGCAGGATATGCTTGAAGACGACGACTGCATGCTCCCCTACCGCTGGCGCAAAGTTTCACCCCTCACCCTCAGTGCCCGTACCGCTGCTGCCAACGAGGCACTGCGCAACGGCATCGACCGCAAATGGGACGGAATCGACAACGGAGTATGGGTGGATCCCGGCGACACCTCCGTCGAGTACAACTGGAAGAAGCCCGTCACGATAAGCGGTGTCCGCCTGGTATTCGACTCCATGTTCAAGATACGCTCCAAGCGTATGCGCAAGCTCGAGGCCACCACCGAGCGCGTCCAGGTACCGTGGATGATGGTCAAATCCTACTGCATCCAGACCAAGCTCAAGAAGGGCGAATGGACGACAGTATATGAGTGCCCTCTTAACTATGTGCGTCTCAATAAAATTAGCTTCGACCCAGTGCAAGCCGATGCAGTCCGCATCGTGGTGAATGAAACCTGGGGCGGCGGCAAGGGGCACATTTTCGCTTTCGACGTATTGTAGAATAAACGCAGTTTCAGAAGGCCGTTTCCGGGGTGGAAACGGCCTTCTGCTGCTTTAGGATGCGTTGTTTATAAGTGTGTTGAAAACTTCTTGTCAAGTTTGTTTTTTTACCGGGTTCTATTGGATAAATTTGTCCTCCGCTAACCAAACGAATTTAAAAAACACTTATGGAAGTACGTAAAACCACCGGCTTGACAGAAGAGTATGACAAGGCGAAACTGGCCCGTGGAATACATGAGGCTTACAAAAGCGCCGGTCAATATTGCGACGACGCCATCGTCGTATCAATTATCAACAATCTTTATATCTACGACGGCATCTACAGCTCCGAGATTCGCCGCCAGGTAGTGGACTCGCTGATGTCCATCAACAAAAAGGTAGCCCTGGCCTACATCGAGAAATTCGACGCCGACCTGGACCTCCGCAAGAAGAGGGACTTCATCAAGGACTACATTGCCGCAACCAATGCCGCCACCGGCTCCAAGTTCGACGCCAACGCCAATGTTACCCGCAAGAACATCGTCACCCTTGGCAACGAGCTGTACAAGGAGAATAACATAAAGCAGAACCGCTACATCATGTGCGACAAGATCAAAACTCTTTACGGGCGCCATCTTGCCGACCAGTATCTCAAGGACCTCGAGTCCCACGTGCTGTACAAGCACGACGAGAGCGGCACTCCCGGTTTCCCCTACTGCGTGGCAATCACCATGTATCCTTTCCTCATCAGCGGCCTCAAGGAGCTGGGCGGCGTGTCCGTAGCTCCCACCGACCTCAAGAGCTTCTGCGGCGAGTTCATCAACCTGGTGTACTCGGTATCCTCGCAGTTCATGGGTGCAGTGGCCACTCCCGAGTTCCTGATGTATTTCGATTACTTTGTCCGCAAAGACTACGGCGACGACTACCTCGAGCATCTGGATGATGTAGTAGAAATCAACGTCAAGAAGCGCACCCTTGTCAAAGTCATCGACAACTATTTCCAGCAGGTCGTCCACTCCATGAACATGCCCGCAGGCAACCGCGGCTACCAGACCGTTTTCTGGAATATCGGCTACTTCGACAAGCCTTACTTCGAGGGCGTTTTCGGGGATTTCCGTTTCCCCGACGGCACCGCACCCAAGTGGGAGACCCTCAACTGGCTCCAGAAGCATTTCATGAATTGGTTCAACGAGGAGCGCAACCACTACATCCTCACTTTCCCCGTTGAGACCATGGCCCTCCTGACCGACGGCGGCGACGATTTCGCCGACAAGGATTACGCCGACTTCACCGCCGAGATGTGGGCTAAGGGGCACAGCTTCTTCTGCTACCTGTCCAACAGTCCCGACTCGTTGAGCAGCTGCTGCCGCCTGCGCAATTCGCTCAAGGACATGGAGGATGCCAGCCATAACCACACCACCCACCAGTACTCCATGGGCACCGCTTCCGTGAGCACGGGTTCCAAATCGGTTATGACCATCAACCTCAACCGCCTGATCCAGGATTCTGTCCGCCGCTACTTCGCAGAAAGGCGCGGCGTGCACCTCGAGGCCGGCAAGCCCCTCAACCCCGTGAGCAATTTCTACGACAAGGACGACCTCTACACCAACTACATCAGCAAGGACATCCGCGAGATGACCGAGCGCGTACACAAGTACCAGATAGCCTTCAACGAGATTATCAAGGACTTCCTCAAGGCCGAGATGCTCGACGTGTACAAGGCAGGCTTCATCGACATGAAACGCCAGTACCTTACCGTGGGCGTCAACGGCTTGACAGAGGCTGCTGAATTCCTTGGCCTCGAGGTGTCCCCCAATCCCGAATACGGTGCATTCGTGAACACCATACTCGAAACCATAAACATAGCCAACCGCAAGGACAAGACTTCGGACGCCATGTTCAACACCGAGTTCGTGCCCGCCGAGAACCTTGCCGCCAAGAATTACAAGTGGGACAAGAAAGATGGCTATTTCGTATCTTCAAAGCACAACCTGTACAGCTCCTACTTCTACAATCCTGAGGACGATAATGTCTCCATGATCGACAAGTTCAAGCTCCATGGCGAGGACTTCGTCAAGTACCTCGACGGCGGCTCCGCCCTGCACATGAACATTGCCGAGCACCTCAGCAAGGACCAGTACCGCCAGCTGCTCAAAGTAGCCGCACATTACGGCACCAACTACTTCACATTCAACTGCCGCAACACTGTGTGCAACGATTGTGGATACATCAGCAAAGACACCCTTACCAAGTGCCCCAAGTGCGGCAGCGAAAACCTTGACTATCTTACCCGTGTGATTGGCTATCTCAAGAGGATATCCAGCTTTGCGGAACCCCGTCAGGTTGAAGCCGAGCACAGGTTCTACACCCCAAAGGATGCTGAAGTACGTTCCTGAGCTGACGGACATCGTCATCGAAGAAATACCCGACCGCGTTACCCTGGCAGTTGAAATCTCAAACTGCCGGGGTAATTGCCCTGGGTGCCACTCCCCTTTCCTCAAAAAAGACATTGGCGACGAACTCACTCCGGAAATCATCGACACCTTGATCGCCGGCAACTTCGGAGTCACTTGCTTCCTGTTCCTGGGCGAGGGCAAAGATACCGGCGCCCTGTTCGCCCTGGCCAGACATATAAAGGACAGTCATCCCGGCGTAGAAACCGCCGTTTACAGCGGAAGGGAAAGTGTAGAGCCCGAGTTCTTCGAACTGTTCGATTACGTAAAAACGGGCCCCTACATAGAGGCCCGCGGTCCATTGAACAATCCGGATACCAACCAGCGCCTGTACTACCACCGGAACGATATTACGTCACGGTTCTGGAGGCGGGGGCTGGATCCGAATCACTCCCCTGAGACAGGGAAACTGAAATAGGTATTGGGGAACGGCTCGTTCCTGAGCGTAAAGTGCCACCATTCGCTGTCGATAGGGGCAAATCCATGCTTGAGCATTATCCTTCTGAGCATCATGCGGTTGGCAAACTGCTCTGCGCTTATTGTGCGTCCTCCGGGGCTTATTCCGCCGGTATATTCTCCGGTATCGGGATTCCCGCAGAAATCGGGGTGGCTTTCAACGCCGAACCAGTCGAAAGTGGCGCCCATATCAACATCTTTCCCGGTCAGGGTCTCTACCAGGGTTAAATCTACGGTTGAGCCGCGAGTGTGGCTGCTCTTGCTGGCTATGTAGCCTTCATCGAACAGTACAGCCTTATCCACCTCGGGATAGAAAGCCTGTTTTAGCAGCGTATCAGCCTGGTCTTCAGCCCAGCGGACAAAGTGGTCGACAGCCCCCTGTGGCCTGTAGGCATCGTAAATCTTCATCCTGTATCCCAGACGTTTAAGGTCTTCGTTGACTGCTTTCAGGCTGTCTGCAGCCTGGCGTGTCATCAACGCCAGAGGCATCAGGTATGAGTCAACACGGGTACCGACAAAATTATATGTGCTGAAGTAGCGGATTTCCAGAATCACGTCAGGAATGACATCGGCAATGCTCACGAAGTCCTCTCTTCCGGGCTGCATACGCCGGAACTCTTCCTTTGCTGCCTCCATTGCGGAGCGGAATTCAGGACTCGACTGAAGCCGGGAGTATCCAATGCTTGCAGCAACGCGGCTGGCATCCACATCGCTCTGCCAGTGGGCGCCTGCGATCACGCGGCTCTCGCCATATTCCCAAGCGCGCTGATATATTGCATTTGCGGCATCGGGGTTAATCTCGGACAGGAGCATCGCAGTCAGCCACGAACGGATGGTATGGCCGGATGGGTAGCTGCCTTCGCCGCGGATTTCTTCATCCTCTCCTGTAAGGGTCTTTTCCTTGAAATACTCGAACGGACGAGTACGGTGGAAATAAGCCTTGGGAGCCACACGGATCTGGTCGACGGTGCGAAGGCTCCTGTCGAGCAGGGCCCAGATGGCAGGGGTGGCCGTACTGCTTACAACGTTTCCGAAGGGCACCCAGAATTCTTGTACGAGGGCTTCATAGCTCCATACGGCATCGCGCTTGGCAATCTCGGCGCGTTCCGCATTCTTCCTCTGCTGTTTACCCCATTTATAACGCTGTACATCATAATTGAAGGCAGGTGTTCCCTTGGCAGGAGGTGCAGGAAGGCATTGGATAAGGTCCGGCAGTTCTTCCGTAGAGAAGTATGGCCTGGAAATATCTGATTGCGCCTGCGCGATGCAGCAGCCGCAGAATGCCAGCAGTAATAAAAGGGGCTTTTTCATACATAAATGGACTTAGAGGTCGTAGGTAATACCAAGAGTAAGTATTTTGTTATTGGCTTTCGGGGGGTGCTGGTATAAGGAATCGTGCCGCCGAAGCCATTGCTGAATCCTGCGGTAATACGGAAGCGGGCTACAGCGGCATTGAGGGCAACGCCATAGGAAACCAGGTTGAAATTGATATTGCCGCCCAGAGCGAGTTTATCAGGAAGACCGCCAAGGAAATCCTTTGCCGACACGCTCGAATGAAATGCTGTAACGAGTCCAACCTCTCTGGGATACAGGAAATTGGCAGCGCCAACATTATTGATGCTCTGGTCCGACCACTGGCCGACGCTCAGGAAATTGCCGTCATTGCTGACAGCAGGATTATAGCGGTAATTCAGACGGTAACCATCCAGGAAAAAGCCCTGATGAAAACTCTGGGCGGAAAGGCCGGCGCTTGCCAGCAACATAACTGCTAATGCGGAGATAATATGCTGTTTCATGGCTTCTATTCTTGAGGGATTGTTATTCCGCCTTTGAGAGTGGCGAATGCTGACTTGATATACAGCCCCTGATTGGCAGACAATGCAACGGTTCCAAGTCCCTGCTGGTTGGAACAGAGCAGGTCAAACATAAGGCCTTCAATATCGGGAAGTGTACCCTCAAGCGCATTGATCGACAGCTCGATAGTACTTTCCGCAGGATTCTCAAGCGAGCCCCCGGCAATATCCACATCGGTCGTTATGCTGATATTAAAATCTTCCTCAGGCTCTTCCGACTCGGGATTGTTGCGGGTAAGTGCCCTGAAGTTGCTGACGCTGACATTAAAAGGCAGGGTGTTCTGCACGACAACGTATACAGAGCAGTCAGACACGCGGAATCTTTCGATGGGAAGCTTGATATTCTTGATGGGCAGACCCGGGAAAGGAAGATTGAAAGTAAGGTCGTCCATGCTTATGCTTGATACCCGGCCCTCAACGTCTGAAGGTACCTCTTCTGAAAGTAGTATCTTGGTGCTCGAAGAATACGGCAGAGTAAATGAATTAAGCTGATCAAGAGTTCCTTTATGGACTACTTCATACTGATTGTTATAACAAACATAATATGACGAAGAAGTCACCGGAACATCATAATAGAGAGGATTTAAAGCACTGATCTCGAACTTCTGGTTCGTGGGCTTGAGTCCAGCCATGGAAAGTACGCCGGCCAATCCTCCAATGGTACCGGTAGCATATCCTGGTTTCCATGCGAAAGGAGAGCTCACATCACCAGCCTTTTTTTCTAGCTCGTATACGTTGATCCTGAAGATGCGGCCGGTATCTTCCATGGTCAGGCTGCCGTCGGGAGCCGTCTTGATATAGTTGGTAACCAGCCCCAGGACGCCGTCCATCTTGCTTTAGGAATTGAGGGTAGAACCGATTGTAATCGGCCCGATACTTCCGATAGGCACGGTAATTTCATCTTCAAACAGGGTCATTTCCCTGTTGATACCCTCTGAGATGTCATAGTCCATCTTGCCTTTGCAGGCAACCAACAAACCCAGGGAGAAAAGAACAAAAGGAATTTTCTTCATGTAATAGCTAATAGTTCAAAAATAAGCAGTGCGAAATTAATAACTTTTACCAAAATATGAAAGTCACAAAACCCCTAATTATTACATCCGCTTTTACTATATTTGTAAATCAAGACAATGAGAGCCATGAAAATAGTTTTCCTCGATGCTGCCACCATGGGTGACGCCGACATGTCGGCAATCGCCGCCCAGGGCGAGTTTGTGTGCTATCCATCTTCTACCCCGGAACAGGCCAGGGAAAGAGTTGCAGACGCCGACGTGGCACTGCTAAACAAGATCATCGTCAACAAAGAATTCCTGGACGCTGCGCCAAAACTGAAGCTGATATGCGAAGCCGGCACCGGCATCAACAACATAAATGTGGATCTGTGCCGCGAACGCGGGGTTGCCGTGCGCAACGTAGCCGCCTACTCCACCGATTCCGTAGCCCAGACGGCGTGGATGCATATCCTGAATCTTGCAGGAACGGCATTCCACTACGACGAGTATATCCGCAGCGGAGAATACAGCGCCGGAAGCATCCACGTCGATGCCGGGCATCCCTTTACCGAGCTCGCAGGCAAAACTTTAGGCATTGTGGGCATGGGGGCAATAGGCAAGAAAGTAGCCTCCATCGCCTGCGCCTTCGGCATGAAGGTTATCTACTATTCCACTTCTGGCACATCTCACTGCAAAGAGTACCCTTCGGTCAGCCTCGATGAACTCCTGCGCAGTTCCGACGTCATCAGTATACACGCCCCATACAACGAGCACACCGCCGGCCTGATCAATTATGAGGGAATGTGCAAGATGAAGCCTACGGCGTTCCTGGTAAACACAGGCCGCGGGGGTATAGCCGTCGAGGCCGACCTGGTCAAGGCAATCGATGAGCAGATCATTGCCGGTGCAGGCATAGACGTATATGTCCGCGAGCCCCTTACCGCCGATCATCCTTACCTCCATTGCAAGTACCCCCAGCGCCTGCTGCTCACACCTCATATCGCCTGGTACAGTATAGAGGCCCGTCAGCGCCTTGCACTGGCGATGGCGGACAACATTCGCAAAGGCTGGTAGAACCTGGCGCTGCGGTGAACACGCGTCCTTCGGATTGGCAAACCTTTTCCGGGAAAGGCGGCAATTAGAACCTGAGTTATTCTAGTTGGCATAACTTTTACCGGGGAAAGGAGGCAATTATGGGGTCAGGCTCTTCATTGGTTCTTCTTCTCCGCTAGTTTCCGGTAAACACTGTTCGTTGAGCGGGCGGAGCCGAGGGCGCAGCGCTGTGATTTCCCCACCGGCTTTAGCGATTGCTTCATTTTTTGCTGTTTTTTTCAAAAGAATCAGCAATTTCTTTTATTCTGCCACTTTTGCAGCCGCTTTTCTTTGTAGTTTTGCCTTCGTGCTGCTACTGTGGTTGCCTATGATGAGTTTTTCAGTAGGTCCATAAGCAATTGGGGCCGCCTATCAGTCTTTTTGCTGATAAGCCTACATCAGAGAGTACACTAATCGGCATTTCAAGCCACACAGTGGCTATACTGCGTACGCTATCACTTAATAATTGTAAACTATGAAAACAAATCAATCATTTTACTGGCACATCTACTCCGACGGGAAGAAGGCCGACATTCCTTTCTACACCGATGCAGACAAAGTGTTCGCCATGAATGCTGTAGCCGTATCGGCCCATCTCACCGGAGCAACAGTCCTGGCTCTGGAAGTAAATGATACTCACCTTCACAGCGTTCTTAAATGTCCGGACGGAGAATCAACCAGAAAGGACCTGCAGGGACGTATCGCCAAATACAATAACCGCAAGGATACTCCGGTCAGGTCCTCTTCGGATTTCTACCTCGCATGTGACCTTCTCGACACTCGTGAGGATGCCCTCTCGCACATAATATACACCTACCGAAACTGTCTTGATTTTTACAGAAAAACGCCATGGAACTATCCCTGGGGTGTAGGGAACATTTACTTTGGCGAAGAATCGACTTTTGTCCGTGGACGGAAACTGAGTTCAATATCTTTCCGGGAACAGTTCTCTTTGTTTCACACAGGACAAAAACTACCCCAGGACTGGGAGTTCAACAACTCGGGCCTGATTCTTCCAAAGAGTTATGTAGATTACCGCCACGTTGAAGACCTGTTCGGATCGCCCAGGGCATTCATTGCTTTTTTGTATATACGCAAAGACGATGAGCAGCGGATGAAGCAAGAGCTTAACGGCAGGTATATGGAAAGCCGGCGTATCCAGGATCTTCGAGAGCGCGGCAAGAGGTTGAGCAACAGTTACTTTGGGAAATCGCTGGAGAAGATTGACCTGGACGGCCGCCTGAAGATTGCTTCCAAAATGCTACGTGACGGCGAGGCATCCCGTAGCGAGAGCCTTGCCAAAGCTCTTTTCCTGAAAAAAGATGACCTGACCAGATTATTGTAGTTGCCGGAACCGACAGTTTCATTAATGTTATCTTCAGTTAGTGGCGCAGGACAAGGATAGATGACCTGACCAGATTATTGTAGTCGCCAGGAGCCGATGTTTCAGTAATGTCATCCGCAGTTCGTGACGCAGGATAAGGATAGATGACCTGACCAGATTATTGTAGTCGCTGGGAGCCGATGTTTCAGTAATGTCATCCGCAGTTCGTGACGCAGGATAAAAAAAATGCGGATAGGCAAGCTTTATAAAGTGTACCTATCCGCATTTTAGATCACCAGACAGTGATAGTGCTCATTCGATTACTGAAACAACGCGTTAACCTGCAGACAAAGCGTCCCGTGCCTATAACGATACAACCAGTAAGCCCGGGGCACATTGTGCTAAATAAAGTATGACTAATATCTCAGGGTATCTCGCCGGAAACCATCCGGTACTACAACAACGATGGAATCAAACTGAAGATAAAAGGAAAGAGCCCGGTGCGATACCGGGCTCTGTTCCAGTCGAAGGCTTCCTGAATAATGTTAAACCGTCCAACCTCCGGGGGTCACATCAATTATTAGTCAACCTCAGAAAACGTTACGCGGCGAGGCGCTTTTCGAGGCGCTCGCGGATGGCGGCCAGGAACTGGGCTGAAGTAAGCATCTTGGGAGTGATGCCTTCCATCAGGTTCACAAGATCCTTGGTGGCGAAGCCCTCGTTAAGAGTATCGAAGCAGGCACCCTCGAGCTGATCGGCGTATTTTACAAGTTCGGGCAGATTGTCCATCTCTCCCCTCTTGCGGAATGCTCCGCTCCACGCAAAGATGGTGGCAATGGGGTTGGTGGATGTTTCCTCGCCCTGCAAGTACTTGTAATAGTGACGGGTAACGGTGCCGTGAGCAGCCTCGTACTCGTACTTGCCGTCAGGGCTCACGAGCACGGAAGTCATCATGGCAAGGGAGCCGAAGGCAGTAGATACCATGTCGGACATCACGTCTCCGTCGTAGTTCTTGCAGGCCCAGATGAAGCCGCCTTCGCTGCGCATAACTCGTGCTACGGCGTCATCGATTAGGGTGTAGAAGTACTTGATTCCTGCCTCTTCGAAGCGGTCCTTGTACTCTGCAAACACCTCCTCGAAAATGGCCTTGAAACGACCGTCATACTTTTTGGCGATGGTGTCCTTGGTGGCGAACCAGATGTCCTGCTTGAGGCTGAGGGCATACTGGAAGCACGCGTGAGCGAAACTGCGGATGGACTTGTCAGTATTGTGCATTCCCTGAAGCACGCCGGGGCCCTTCATCTGCTGAACGATGACCTCTTCCCTCTTTCCGCTTTCTCCTTCGAACACGAGTTTTGCCACACCGGGCTCATCTGTAACGATATCCACGCTCTTGTACACGTCGCCATAGGCGTGACGGGCGATGGTGATGGGCTTCTGCCAGAACTTCACTGCAGGATGGATGCTGGG
>CACXCS010000085.1 GCA_902766255.1 uncultured Bacteroidia bacterium | reverse complement strand
TTATTTCCACGTTGTCGGGTCAGTGGGGTCTGGAATCCAAGGTCGCATCGCCCATAGGCGGTCTAGGTCTCTCAGGAATTTGTTCGACATCAGTTCACTATTGGCTACCCAAGCGGACTTTCCTGAAATAGCAGGGGAGTCCGCTTCCTTTTTGCTATACAAGTAACAAGTAAAAGGAGTAGAGAGAACACTACCGCAGGCATCCATCCCTAAGTGGATGTCTATTTTTTAAAGAACAATAACCGAGGGGAGGTAATGAAGCAAGGAGCCACTACCATAGGTATTAGGGTTTCGTCGGCAGCTTTGAGTCGCGGCAGTCCTTCTTTGTTTGTCAGTTGCGCAGCACCAGGCCGGCGGTGATGGGATAGTGGTCGGAGATGAGGGCTACGCCGTTGTAGGTTTCACGGAGAGTGTGATAGTATTGGATGCCGTCGAAGCCGGAGAACCAGATGTAGTCGATAATGCGCTTGCCGGCCGGGGTCCAGGCATTGTAGGTGTTGTCGGTGTCGGTGACCGGTGCAACTACGCGGGCGTCCTGGAGGCTGGCACGGAGTGCTTCTACGCACGGGTCAGTAGGTACGACGTTGAAGTCGCCGGTGAGGATTACCGGTAGATTGTCGGTGTTGAGCTCTGCTATCTTGCTGACTATCAGCTTGAGACCTTCTTTCTGGGCGGTAGCGCCCTTGTGGTCGAGGTGGGTGTTGACGTAAAAGAACTTACGCTTGGACTCCTTGTGGTAGAACACTCCCCATGTGGCTGTGCGGCGGCAGGCGGCATCCCAGCCGAATGAAACCCTGTCGGGAGTCTCGGAAAGCCAGAATGTACCGTAGTCAAGAACATCTACCTGCTTGTCGTTCCAGAAGATAGCCATTATCTCGCCGGAGGCGCCGGGGATGGGACTGCCGTTGTCGCGCCCAACGCCGTAATAACTGTAGCCGGGAACATTATCTACTATGTACTTTATTTGTTCGGTGACTGCTTCCTGAAGTCCGAAGACCGTGGGCTGCTGGGCCTGAAGCATGGCCGGAGTCCCGACTTTGCGTACCGGCCAGTTGTTGTTGGGGTCGGTTTCAGAGCTGGGAACGCGGATATTATACGATATAACCTTGATTGTGTAGTCTTTGGGCCCGGCGGGGGTGACGTTCTCTTCCTCCTGATTCTTTTGAGGGTCTTCCGCCGGGGTCTTGCTGCACGCCGCCATCATTACTGCAAGTGACAGGATGGCGAGTATAACATTATGCTTAACCATAATACAAACTTACGAAAAAAATGCTAATTTTGCGTAATATGCGTAGGTGTGTACTGATCCTGTTGATTATTGTCGCTTCACTAGGCGTCCTCTCTTGTTCCCCTAATGCCCAGGGCATCGCTACCGATGTCCCGGAGTTGATTTGCGCCATCCCTTCCGACGCCCTCTGCGTCGGTGTTTTCAGCCGCCTGGACCACGGAATGGACCGCCTTGTGGATTCTCTTTCGACCCTTCGCCGGCTGGATTACGGAAAACTCTCCCGCGCAAAGTCGGTCGTTGCCTTGTGTGACGTGGGAGCAATAGCTCCGCTGCTGGTTATCGAGGCAGGCAAGACCGACGCCGACACTTTGGAGCAGGTTCGCTCGCTTATGGACATGGCGGATTCGCTCAGGCTGGGCTCTGCCCTGGTCGGACTCAGCACGCACAACGCCTTGCTGCTCAGCACTTCACCCACAGTCATTACGGTGGCCTGCAGGCATATTGCGTCTGAATCGTCAATCCTCGACGCACCCGATTTCGACCTTGTACTGCCGGCTCTGACGGCCCAGGATGCGGTAATTCTGCGCAACAGGGGTGCGTCGAAGCTTATGAGCTCGGGATTCGGCGGTTTCAGCGCCAAGCAGGTGGCGGCCTTCATCAAAGAAGCTGCCGAGTGGACCGTGGAGTCGGGGCAGAAGGTTCAAGCTGTTTATCCCGAATCCCAGCGCTACTTCTGCAATTTCATGGGCGCCGTATCTGACGGGGCTTCAAAACTGGCGTCGGCATTCCCAAACGGCGCCGATGCAGTGATTGACCTGCCTGTTTCCTCCCTGAAGGACTGGCGGGGGCTTTATGAAGGCTGGCTGGATGCACGCATCGAGCTGGAGGCATACCAGAAGCGCATATCTTCCCTTAAGAAATCTTGCGGCAAAGACCCTCTGGCCTGGGAAAAAGAACTGGGAGTCAAGGAATTGGCCTGCGTGATGATGCCCGGAGGCACCCTCAATATGGTGCGTACCTCCAAGAATCTGGGCTCGCAGGAAACTGGTGTCAACCCCAATACCGGGTTCGTCCGTGCGCTTTACGGATCGATTTTCAATGCCTCCGACAGCTGCCGTATCTGCAGCGGCAACTGGATTATCAGCGGCGAGCGCGCACTCCTGGACAGCCTCAAGATGGACAAGATACATTCCTCCGGCTGGCCCGCCTCCGCCAAAGTGGTGGTATGGACGCCCGAAAAGCAAATTAACTGGACAAAAGAGAATATCAAGATATGGAATTCCAATCAGTAAACAAGAAGATAGAACAGAGCTTCAAGCAGAACTGGGAAAGAGCCGCCCTGTCCAATTATCAGGGAATTACCCTCAAGTACTGCGACGTTGCCAAGCGTATCGCCCTGCTCCACATCTGCTTCCGCGCCTGCGGCCTCAAGCAGGGTGAGAAAGTCGCCCTTTGCGCCCGCAACCAGGCCAACTGGGGCGTATGTTTCCTTGCCGCCACTACCTATGGCGCTGTTCCGGTGCCCCTGCTTCATGAGTTCAAGGCCGAGAACATTCATTACCTCGTGAATCACTCCGAGGCACGTGTGTTCTTTGTTGACGATACCATCTGGGAGAGCCTCTCTGAAACTGAGATGCCCAATGTTCAGGTAGTTGTACAGATGTCCAACTTAAGCTATCTGTACGCCAGGGACGAGTCCTTCGTCCAGGCCCGCGAGCAGTTGGCCGCCACCTTCCGCAGCCTGTATCCCGACGGCTTCAACAAGGACTGCTTGAATTACTATGAGGATTCTCCTGACGAACTTGCCCTCATAAACTATACCTCCGGAACCTCCGGCTTCTCCAAGGGCGTAATGTTGCCATACAGGGCCCTGTGGACCAACATCAGGTTCGCAGGTGAAACCGCCGAGCCCCAGATGACCTGCGAGTCCAACATGGTGGCCTTGCTGCCCTCGGCACACATGTACGGCATGATGTTCGAGTTCTTGTTCGAGATGACCATCGGTGCTCATGTGCACTTCCTTACAAGGCTTCCCAGCCCCAAGGTCATCATGAAGGCATTCTCGGAGATTCATCCGGACGTCATCATCGCTGTTCCCCTCATCATTGAGAAGGTGTACAAGTCTCAGATCAAACCCGTGGCAGAGAAGCACAAAACATGGCTCCGCATCCCCCTGGTTGACCATATCGTACTGAGCAAGATACGCGAGGGCCTCATCAAGGCTTTCGGCGGCAACTTCGAGGAGATCATTCTTGGCGGCGCCGCTTTCAACCCCGAGGTCGAGCAGTTCCTGCGCCGCGTCAAGTTCCCCTTCACAGTGGGCTACGGCATGACCGAGTGCGGGCCTATCATTACGTATGCGCACTGGGACCGTACAAAGAAGGGCTCCTGCGGCTATGCAATCCCCGGATGCTCCATCAGGATCGATTCTCCCGACCCCATGAAGATTCCCGGCGAGGTTCAAGTCAAAGGCGACAATGTGTTCCTGGGCTATTACAACAATCGTCAGGCCACCAAGGCGGCGTTCACCAACGACAATTGGTTCAAGACCGGCGACATGGGCGTCATGGACAGCGACGGCTATCTTTACCTGAGAGGCCGATCCAAGTGCATGATCCTTGGTCCTTCCGGCCAGAATATTTATCCCGAGGAGCTTGAAGCGGTAATCAACAACGTTAACTATGTGGTTGATTCTCTGGTAATTGAAGATAACGGCGGGCTGACTGCCCTCATCTATCCCGACTATCGTTCCGCCCAGAATGACGGTCTCGACGCCGACCAGCTCAAGAGCCGCATCAGCGACTGCCTCCCCGACATCAATAAGCAGCTGCCCGGGTACGCCCAGATCAAGAAGATCGAGTTCCTTCCCGAGGACTTCGAGCGTACGCCCAAGCGCAGCATCAAGAGATATTTGTATCAGCGATGAAAAAATTTGACCACAGATACCTTGAAATGGCCGAAATCTGGGCCAAGAATTCCTATTGCAAGCGCCGCCAGGTAGGTGCCCTTCTGGTGAAGGATAACATGATTATTTCCGACGGCTACAACGGCACCCCCTCCGGCTTCGAGAATGTGTGCGAGGAGAACGGCGTAACCAAGCCCTACGTGCTTCACGCCGAGGCCAACGCAATCTCCAAGGTGGCCAAGTCGGGCAACAGCAGCCTTGGCGCTACCTTGTATGTTACTGCGTCCCCCTGTATCGAATGCGCCAAGCTCATTATTCAGAGCGGCATCAAAAGGGTGGTCTATAAAGATGAATACCGCCTCACCGACGGTGTGGACCTTCTGACCCGCGCCGGCATCGAGGTTGAAAAAGTTGACTGATATGAAGAGAAGTACCCTTGTCACGCTGCTCCTCGGAGTTATCATCGGCCTTTCAGCTGCGCTGCTGATGCATCAGCTGTCCGGCAACAAGCGTCAGCTGCGTGTACGATATGACGACTGGCGCAAGCTCAACCTCATACTTCAGACGGTGGATGACAACTACGTGGACTCAGTCGACCGCAAAAAGGTCACGGATGCCGCGATCGAGGCCGTTCTGGGCACGCTTGACCCTCATTCGGTGTACATGCCCCCGCAGCGCCTCGAGGAGTCGGAGGAGGACCTTTCCGGCAATTTCTCGGGCATAGGTATACAGTTCAATGTGCCCAACGATACGGCCGTGGTGATAGAGGTCATCCCCGGCGGCCCCGCCGAAAAGCTTGGCATGCAGGCCGGCGACCGTCTGCTCAAAGTGGATACTACTTCGATTGCCGGAGTCAGTTTCCCGCAGGACAGTATGGTGCGCCGCATCAAGGGCCCAACCGGTTCTAAGGTGATTGTTACCGTCAAACGTGGCGGCGAGGTCATACCGTTCGAAATCACCCGCGGCGTCATTCCCACGCATTCGGTGGATGCTGCCTTCATGGTGAGCGACACCACGGGCTTCCTGCGCCTGAGCAAGTTCTCGCGCACCACTGCCCAGGAGTTTGCGCAGGCGGCCCTCGGGCTGCAGGAGCAGGGCATGAAGCACCTAATCCTCGACCTTCGCGACAACAGCGGCGGATTCCTTGAGCAGGCGCTCAAAATCAGCAATATGTTCCTGAAAAAGGGAGACTTGATAGTGTACATGGAGGGCCAGCACCGCAAGCGCGAGGAATTCCGGGCCGACGGCAGCGGGAAGCTCCGCGGCACTGGTCTCACCTTGCTTGTGTCCGACGGCACGGCTTCTTCGAGCGAAATTTTTGCCGGGGCGATGCAGGACCACAACAGGGCTGTCCTTGTGGGCCGGCGAACCTACGGCAAGGGACTGGTGCAGGAGCCTGTGTACTTTACTGACGGCTCTGGCATACGCCTTACCGTTGCACGCTTCTACACCCCTTCTGGCCGGTGCATTCAAAAGCCCTATTCCGACGACTACGTCTACGATATCTACAAGCGCTACGAGAACGGCGAGATGTTCGCCGCCGACAGCATGAACGTCGATAACGGCGGAATCGTCCCCGACGTCTTCGTGCCCGTGGATACGACCAAGGTGGCATCGTTCTATATCAACTGCACCAAGAAGGCTACGCCTATGCGCTTTGCTTCTCACTTCTTTGACACGCACAAGGCTGAGCTTCAGGCGATTGACAATTATGATGCATTGCTCAAATACCTTGACTCCGTATCCCTCGAGCAACGTTTCCTGGGCTTCGCGCGCAACCGGGACGAGCTGGTTCCCATCAACAATGAATGGGAAGTAGAAAGGACTTACATGATGACCCAGGTCCGCGCCCTGGTAGGCCGGTATTCCAAGCTCGGCGACAACGCCTTCTACCATCTCTATCTCCAAACCGACGAGGTCTACAAGGCAGCCTTGGCTACGCTTTAGTTTTTTGCGGGCAAGGTCCAATTATGTGGCTGACACCTTGCCCGCTGATCCTGCTTAGAGGGCCCTCAGAGGCACATCGCCGGGCAAGGTCCCAGGGCTCTTAAGGGGACCTTGCCCAGAGGGCGGGGGAATGGGTGCTTAGGGTGGGCCCTATTGGGCGATGAACTGGTAGACGATGTTGCCTTGCTGGTTGGCAGGGGCGGTGGAGGAGGCGGAGAAGCGGCTGAGGCGGGCGGCGCGGATAGCGAAGGAGCGGAGACAACCATCCTTGGAGGAGGAACTTTCGTCCACCTTTGCTGCCACTACAGTGCCGCTGTTATCGACTGTGATCAAGACGGTTACCTCGCCTGCACCCATGCAGCGGTAGGCGGGGATTGACAGTTTGCTGGCCTTCCGGCCCTCCAGATAATAGGACACGACGGAGGGACCGCTGTAGGTTTTCTGCTCTTGTTTGGGTCCGCTGTCTTTAGACGGAACATCAGCGGTGAATCCGTCGTCGGGAACTTCAAAACCCCCTTTCAATTCGCGGGCGAGCCGCTCGGCATCTTTGTAAAGCTGGTCGGCATCGGTGCCTCGGTCGTCTTTGAGGGCGGCACGGTCAACAGCTACATTCCGGTAGCCACCGGTGGCGGCACCCAACTCCTGCTGGAGCTTCTCGCTGATGGCCTGCTGGAATTCGGCCTCTTTCTGAAGCCGTTCCACCTCGGCCTGGAGCTTTTCAAGCTCCTCCAGCTTGCTGAAATCCAGAATGAAAGAATTCTCTTTTTGGATAGAGTAACCCAAGGTGGTGGCAAGCAGGACTATAAGCACCGCAAGATGAATGATTACGGTGGTATAGATTCCTGCTTTGTCCTCCTTTTTCATTTAATCTTGTCCAGACTCTTTTCGACGGTGGCGGTAATGATATCGATGGCCACCTTGTTGTGCCCACCCTGGGGAATTATTATATCGGCATAGCGCTTGCTGGGCTCGATGAACTGCAGGTACATTGGCTTGACGGTGCGGCTGTAGCGCTCTATTACCCAGTGTACGTCTTTTCCACGCTCGCAAATATCGCGCTCGATCACGCGCATGAGGCGGTCGTCATCGTCGGCATCAACGAAGATCTTGATGTCCATCTGGTCGCGGAGCTTCTTGCAGGTGAAGATAAGGATGCCCTCGATGATAATGATGTCGGCGGGCTCCACCAGCTTGGTTTCCGTTTTGGAACGGGTGCAGGAGATGAAAGAATACACCGGCTGCTGTACGCTCTTGCCGTTTTTGAGGTCTTTGAGCTGGCTGCACAGAAGATCCCACTCGATGGAGTCGGGGTGATCGAAGTTGTGGACGCGCTTCTCCTCGTCGGTAAGGTCGCTGGAGTCTTTGTAATAGGAGTCCTGAGGGATTACCACTACTTTCTTGCCTTCGATTTTCTCGGTGATGGCCTTGACCACCGTAGTTTTGCCGGATCCTGATCCGCCGGCTATGCCAATGACTAACATAATAAAATAATCTTATTCGGAATAATCAGATAAGTGGCTGGAGCTGGTATTTAGCAGTTTCTTCCGGAAAACCTCCGCTTCGCTGCGTCCCTCCCACAGATTCTGCGAATCTGCGGGCCCCTCCCGTTCACATGGCCACGGGCGGCCATGGTTTTCCGGAAGAAACTGCTGAATACCAGCATATCCATCAGAATTCGGCGTTTTTAGGTGTACGGGGGAAGGGGATGACGTCGCGGATGTTCTGCATACCGGTAATGAAGAGCAGCAGACGCTCGAAACCGAGGCCGAATCCGCTGTGGGGGCAGCTGCCGAAGCGCCTGGTGTCGATGTACCACTCCAGGTTGCGGCGGCTCATGCCAAGTTCGTCGATGCGGGCCTCGAGCTTGCCCAGGTCGGCCTCGCGTTCGCTTCCGCCGATGATCTCGCCGATCTTGGGGAACAAAACGTCCATGGCCCGGACAGTCTTGCCGTCGGGATTCTGCTTCATGTAGAAGGCCTTGATATCCTTGGGATAACCGGTCAGGATAACGGGCTTGCCGAAATGCTTCTCAACCAGGTAGCGCTCATGCTCGCTCTGAAGGTCGGCGCCCCAGAAAACGGGATACTCGAACTGGACTCCGTTCCGGGCGGCCTCTTCCAGAATCTTGATGCCCTCGGTATACTCCAGGCGTACGAATTCCGTATCAACCACGCTTTCAAGGCGCTGGACCAATTCGGAATCGTAGCGGTCGTTGAGGAACTGGATGTCCTCACGGCAGTTGTTGAGGGCGTAGCGGACAAGGCTCTTGATGAAGTCCTCGGCCAGGTCCATATTGTCCTTGATGTCGTAGAAGGCCATCTCCGGCTCTATCATCCAGAACTCCGCAAGGTGGCGGGGAGTGTTGGAGTTTTCGGCGCGGAAGGTGGGGCCGAAGGTGTAGATTTCGCCCAGTGCGGTGGCTCCGAGCTCGCCCTCCAGCTGGCCGCTGACGGTAAGTGATGTCCTGCGGCCGAAGAAATCCTTGCTGAAATCGATCTGCCCCTTCTTGTTCTTGGGCAGGGGAGCGTCGAGGTCAAGGGTGGTTACCTGGAACATGTTTCCTGCGCCCTCGGCGTCGGAGGCTGTGATAAGAGGAGTGTGCAGATACACAAAACCTCTGGAATGGAAATATTCATGAATGGCAAAGGCCATCTGGCTGCGGAGCCTGAGGATGGCGCCGAAAGTGTTGGTCCTTGGCCTCATGTGGGCCACCGTGCGCAGATACTCGAAGGATGTGTCCTTTTTCTGGAGAGGGAAACGCATGGGGTCACACTCTCCGTAAATCTCTATCTGCGAGGCCTTTATCTCGACGGCCTGGCCGCTTCCAATAGACTCCACGAGTTTGCCTTGCACTCCGATGCAGGCCCCGGTGCTGATGCGCTGAAGCAGCGGCTCGGTATCGGGAGTCTTGTCCACCACAATCTGGATATTCTTGATGGTAGAACCGTCGTTAAGGGCTATGAACGCTATTTCTTTATTGCCTCTTTTAGTCCTTACCCATCCTTTGGCAAGAACCTCCGCGCCTGCCTCCATCTTGAGCAGGTCCTTGACTTTTGTCCTGATTATCTCCATTTTAGTTTTTAATGTCTTTAAAAAAGGAGCCCTCTTGAAGGGGGCTCCTCGTATACGTGGGACGGTGGTTTATTTGCCGCCCTTTCTTGCCGAATACATGATCTTAAGCGCGGAGCAGCGTCGCAGCTCCTGCTTAACATCTGTAATGATACCCATTCTGACGTCCTGGTCCGCCCTGATGCTGATCGTCATGAACTGACGGTCGGCCTCGCTCTTGGACTCGCGCTCGGCTGCCACGAAGTCACGGATGTCGTCCGTGGTTTTGAAGGAGTCGTTGAGCTGGATACGGGCCTCAGTACCGTACATTGCCTGCAGAGACTTGATAGGAGTACCGATGTTGATGTATGAGTTAAGGTCCTTGCGCTCGAGTTTTACAACCTCGGAAGCCTCGGGGATCTTGACCATAACTTTATTTTCGGTCTCGCGCATCTGCGTGGTAACCATAAAGAAGAACAGGAGCATGAAAACGATATCGGAAAGGGAGCTGCTGGTCATTGCCGGCACCTCTTTCTTGTTGTTGCTTCCACCAAATTTTGACATAATTCTTTCCTCCTGTTTATCTTCTGCGGCCTACATCCTTAGGCTCTGCCTCGGAAATGAACTGAGGCACTGCCTTTTTAACAATTGCCTGTTCGTCCTCGGTGAGCAGGGTGAACACCTTGTTGTAATTCCTTCTGGAGAAGTCGTCACGGAGTTCGTTGACTGCTTTAACGAGTTCGTTCTGAACGGCTATGTAGGCCTGGTAACTTGTACCACGGTCGTTCTGAAGGGAGATGATACCCTTTGAAACGGGATAATCTCCAAAACCCTCGATGTTCTGAATCTCCTTTTCGGGGAGGTTGGGATCATTGGCGGGGTTGGTCAGAAACTCTTTGATCTTGTCTTTGAGCTGGCTGATGTCAATGGGCTCGCTACCGGCAAGGATTCTATCGGCAGAATTGATCTTCACCTGAATGATGTTACGGCGATTGACCTTCTGGTCCTCAACTTTCTGATCTTTGTCCGGCATGGGGGGCAGACGACGGCTCAGACCGGTCTGGCTACCCATGGTGGTGGTCATCAGGAAGTAGCACAACAGCAGGAACGCGATGTCCGCGGTCGAGCTGGTGTTCATTGCTGGTACTTTCTTCTTGCCCATGGTTACTTCTTGCTAGCTATGGCCATACGGATTTCACCGACTATGATGGCGAGTATTGCGGCGCCGCCGGTGATGTACGTAAGATTAAGGATTGTGTCGGTAAGCTTGAGCGTTCCGCCGCTCACTTCGGGGCCGTTGTAGGCCATCGCGGGGTTGCCCTTGGCAAGCAGATATGCCACAAGGCAGAGCGCTGCTATACCCAGAATAGCGATGCCGATCTTGACAAGGCTCTTCGGGTTGTTCTTGGTACTTACAATCAGGCCGATAACCACCCAGCTGAAAACTGCGAGGCCCAGCATGATGTAGGTCCAATAGAGCAGAACATCAACTGCATTGCCCTCAAATCCCCTGGAGAAACCCCAGATAAGAAGGGCAACACTGATGATGATCAGCGCCACCATACCCCATTTGATGATTTTATTAAGTTTCATAATCTAGCGGCTGGGGCAATTATTTCTTCTTCTCGTTGTATTTGGTGAGGAGGTCGACCAGGCAGATCGAAGAATCCTCCATATCGATGGTGATGCCGTCGATCTTGGCGAGGATGTAGTTGTAGAACACCTGCAGAATCATAGCGACGATCAAACCGCCGACGGTGGTGATAAGGGCCACCTTCATACCGCCTGCGACAACGTTAGGGGAGATATCGCCGGCTGCCTGGATGGCGTCGAAGGCGTTGATCATACCGATAACGGTACCGAGGAATCCGAGGGACGGGGCGATAGCGATGAACAGGCCGATCCAGCTCAGGCCGTTCTCCATCTGGCTCATCTGGACGGAACCATAGGAGACGACGGTCTTTTCGACTACGTCGATGCCCTGGTCATAGCGGAGGAGACCCTGGTAGAAGATAGATGCCACGGGGCCGCGGGTTTCACGGCAGACATCCTTGGCTGCTTCGACACCGCCTTCCTCAAGAGCCTTCTCGACTTTCTCGAGGAGCTTCTTGGTGTTGGACTTAGAGAACGTGAGATAGAGGATACGCTCGATGGAGAGGGCAAGACCGATGATCAAGCAGATGATGATCAGGGACATGAAGCCTGCACCACCCTCGATGAACTTGGTTTTGAGAGCCTGGTGAAGGGGAATCTCTTCGCCGGTGCCTGCAAGAAGGTCGGCGGCGCTCATCTCTGCGGGAGCTGTTGCAACTTCCTCAGCGGCAGGGGCGGCCTGCTCGTCCTGTGCGGATGCGGTGTTTGCAGCGAAGGCCATCAAGCCCGCGACTGCCAGAAACATGAAAAACTTTTTCATAAATTTTAGATGATGTATTAGTTAAAATAAATTTCCTACGAAATCGGTGCAATTTAGCAAAAAAAATCCATTAATCAATACCTAATTTGACATTTCCCCACGGAGGTCTTGCTCCAACAGGGATTTAACAGTTTGGTTATCATCGTAATTGCCCATCAGATAGAAAAGTTTTCCGAGGGCGCTTTCGGTGGTTATGTCATAGCCGCAGAGCACTCCCGCATCCTTGAGGGCCCGCCCCGTTGCGTACAGGTCCATGTTCACGCTGCCCCGCAGGCACTGCGTTACGTTGAACAGTATCATGCCGTTTGCCACCGACTGGTGTACTATGTCAAGGAACCAGTCCCTCGAGGGAGCATTGCCGCAACCGAAAGTTTCGATTATGACGGCCCTGGTAAGCGACCCCAGTAGGATATCCTCCACCACCTGCTGCGTGATGCCGGGGTGGACCTTAAGTATCGATACGCGGGTGTCCAGGCCGCTGTGGATGCGGAATTCCTTCCCGGAGGGGCGGCGGATGACATCGGTGTTGTAGCGGATATCGATACCGGCCTCGGCCAGCGGCGGCAGGTTGGGGGACTGGAAGGCCCCGAAGCCGGCAGCATCCACCTTTGTGCAGCGGTTCCCCCTGAGCAGCAACGAGTTAAAGTAAACGCAAACCTCGGGTACCACCGGGCTGCCGTCGGGCCTGCGTGCCCCCGCTATCTCCACCGACGATATAAGGTTCTCCTTGCCGTCAGTGCGCGGGCGTCCGATCGGCAGCTGGCTGCCGGTGAAAATCACGGGCTTGCCCAGGTTCTCAAGCATGAAGCTTAATGCCGAGGCGCTGTAGGCCATGGTGTCGGTGCCGTGGAGCACTACGAAGCCGTCGTAGCGGGTGTAGTTGTCGCGTATGGTGCTTGCAAGCTTGCGCCACATTCCGGGCTCGATGTCGGAGGAGTCTATCAGGGGATCGAAGGTCAGCGAGTCGATGCGCAGGCCGAACTTGTTCAGTTCGGGCACTTCTTTCATCAGGCTGCCGAAGTCGAAGGGGCGGAGGGTCTGGTCCGCGGGATCTTCCTTCATTCCTATGGTGCCCCCGGTGTAAATCAGGAGCACGGATGATTGTTTATCGCTCATAAGGCAAATAGTTTTCGGGCGTTGGACGTGGTGACGGCGGAAACTTCCTGGACGGGCATCCCTTTGATTTCGGCCAGTTTAGCGGCGATTATGGGGATGTTGGCACTCTCGTTCCTGGTGCCCCTGAGGGGCGTCGGAGCAAGGTAAGGGGCATCGGTTTCCAGCAGGATGCGTTCCATGGGGATACGCTTTATGTCCTCGGCTATGTGCGCTTTTTTGAAGGTGAGTACGCCTCCGATGCCAACATACCACTCGCCGTAGCGTTGCATGCGCTCGAACAGCTCGGCGCTGCCGCTGAAGGCGTGCAGATTGCCCCGGAGGTGCATCCCGCGGCATTCTTCCATGATGGAGAGGAAGTCCTCGGTAGCCTCGCGCAGGTGGATGTTGACGGGGAGTCCGCGGTCGCGGGCAAGCTCGAGCTGTGCCTTGAAGGCTTGCTTCTGGAGCCCGGCCGTTTCGCGGGTGTAGTGGTACTCAAGGCCGATTTCGCCCACGGCGACGGGGTGGCGGCTCCAGTAGGGAAGCATGGCGTCGATCTGGTCCCGCCAGTTCTCATCCACGTTGCCGGGATAGAGGCCCAGCATGGGATACAGCACGCCGGGATGAGCCTCGCACAGGCGGTACATCCGCTCCCGCTCCTCCGAGCCGGTGTCGGCCTGGAGCATGATGGTCACGCCGGCATCTATGGCACGCCGGATGACCTGCTCCTCTTCGCCCTGGAAAGCCTCGTCGGTGATGTGGGTATGCGTGTCCACGAATTCCATAGATTGCAAATTTACAATTTTTTATTGTCAATACTGCAGCGTTTGAGCAAATCGGTGCATACGAAACCGTCGCTTTCGAGCAGGCACACTGCAGCCGATACTTTGCCGTACTCGAGCTGGTACTCGCGGCAGATTTCTTCAGGCGTGATGCCGCGGCGGGAGCGTATAGCACCGGCCACCTGCAGGATAGTGGCCAGGAAGTCCGGATCGGCTCCTGAATAGCTCCGCCTCAGCTTTTCTTCCAGCGACTGGGCGTTGTCCCTGCCCGGGGCTCCGAGTCCGAGTTGTGCAGGGAGGGATCCCAGGTCCGCGATGGGCTCGGCCAACTTCTCGGCTATCAGGCGGTTACAGCCTGCCGAGCGCACATCGTCGATGCGTCCGGGCAGGCAGAAAAGGTCTCTGCCATAGCCGGCAGCCAGGCGCGCGGTCATGGTGCCGCCACCCTTCGCCTTGGATTCGGCCAGTATGGTCGCCCCGGACATACCTGCTATTATACGGTTGCGCCTGAGAAAGTTGAATGCGACAGGGGGCGTTCCGGGAGGAAAATCGGTGATTATGGCGCAGCCGGGCGTGCCTGCCATCTGCTCGGCGATGAAGCGGTGCCTCCATGGATAGATGCTGTCGATACCCACGGGGATCACCGCCGTCGTAGGCAGTCCGAAGGCGAGCGCGGCCAGGTGGGCGGTGATGTCCACACCAATGGCGAAACCGCTGACTATCATTGGCTTATGCTTGGCCAACGCCAGTGCCTTCACTATCCTCTCGGTCCAATCTTTACCGTAGGGGGAAATATCTCTGGTGCCCACTATCGATACGAACCTGCCCACTTCCCACAGTTGCTCGGGTGGCGTGGAACTGCGGATGTAAAGGCCTACGGGAGCGTCGGGGCACTCGGCCAGAAGGGGAGGGTAGCCAGGATCGCCGATGGTTACGAACCGGCAGCCGGATGCTTCCAGCGGCGCCCATTCGTCAGCGGATGCGTCCAATTCCTGCCGGCAGATGAGGGGACGGTATTTGCTGTAGGGGCCGAACGCCTGGTCAAGGGTATCGGGGCTTTGGGAAAAGATGGCTCCGGGGGAGCCGAAGTGGCTGATGAGCCGGCGTGCGGCGGCAGGCTCGAAGCCGAAGATGCGGTTGAGCGTAATGCCGCAGATGATTTCATAGTTTTTGTCCATAACAGTTTTTCAATAGTTACGGACAAATATATGAAAAAACCGGAACACATGTCCAAGATGCAGCAGTACCTTTCCTGAAACCGTGCCACCCTCGGCATCGTAAGAGGGAGGGGCCCACAAAGTGGGAAGGGTCGCGTAGCGACGTTTCAGGAAAGGTACTGCTGCACCTTGGACAGGAACAGGGGCTAGAGAATCAGAAGGGCGTCTCCGTAAGGACCGAAGCGGTAGTCGTTCTCCAGGGCCACATCGTATGCGTTCATCACCTTTTCGAATCCACCGAAAGCGGCCTCCATCATGAGCATGGTGGAGCAGGGAAGGTGGAAATTGGATACGAACGCATCAGCGATGCTGAAGTCGTAGGGCGGGAAGATGAACTTATTGGTCCAGGTGTCGTTGGCGCGGATCTCGCGGGAAGTGGTGACATAAGTCTCCAGTGCGCGGATAACCGTGACTCCCACGGCGCAGATCTTGTGCCCGGCACGCTTGGTACCGTTGATCTGGTCGGCGGCCTCGGGGCTGATGATCATGTGCTCGCTGTCGACGCGGTGCTTGGACAAATCCTCGACATCTACGCTGCGGAAATGCCCTATGCCCATGTGGACAGTTATGAATGTCTTCTCTATATCGTTGAGAATCATGCGGTTGAGTAACTCCCTTGAGAAGTGCAGGCCGGCGGCCGGAGCTGATACGGCGCCCTCTTTGGATGCAAAGATGGTCTGGAAATTGACGGCGTCGGACTCATCGGTATCCTCCTTGACCCACTCCGGAACGGGGGTCTTGCCAAGGGCGAAGAGCGACTCCTTGAATTCCTCGTACGGACCGTCGAACAGGAAACGCAGGGTCCTGCCGCGGGAAGTGGTGTTGTCGATGACTTCCGCCACCATGCTTTCATCCTCGCCGAAGTAGAGCTTGTTGCCTATGCGGATCTTGCGGGCGGGCTCGACTATGACATCCCAGAGGCGCTGCTCCTTGTTGAGCTCACGCAGCAGGAAAACCATGATATCGGCACCGGTCTTTTCCTTTTTGCCATAAAGTTTGGCGGGGAAAACCTTGGTGTCGTTGAATACGAAGCGGTCTCCTTTGTGGAAGTACTCGAGAATGTCTTTGAAAAGCCTGTGCTCGATCTCGCCGGTGTCCTTGTGGAGGATCATCAGCTTGCACTCATCCCTCCAATATGCAGGCTCTTTTGCTATGCGGTCCTGCGGAAGGTCGAAGTTGAATTGCGAAAGTTTCATCTGTTCCGTATAAAAGATACTTTATATATACGGACGCGAAACTCAAAAAGTTTCACACTTTCGCCTCGCGGAACACTTCAAGTATGGAAGGATAAGTATTTTTAAGATAAGGAGGAAGACTGGACTTGGCCACCCATGCTGCTTTGCTTATGTCCTCCTCGCGCTGGGGAGTCAGGTTGACAGGGTCGGTATAGAGCATGTCGAACCACCACGTATGCTTGAGATGCCAGATGCCGTCGCGCAAGTAGCAGTGATCGGTAACGCATATAAGGTCGCGCACCTCAAGATCATCCACCCCGGTTTCTTCCTGAACTTCACGAAGCGCAGTAATCTTGATGTCTTCACCCCTCTCCTGATGGCCCTTCGGCAAGTCCCACAGGCCGCTGCGGCTGATGAGCAGATAGTCACCGCGCCGGTTGGAAACAAGCCCTCCGGCGGCATTGACCTCGCGGAATTCCGCACACAGACGCCTGTACATCCTGCCCGTATTGTCCGTAGGAATGTAGATGCGGCTCAACGACTCCGACGCCTTGAACATGCTCACCAAAGTCGACAGGTCAATCCTCTCGCCGATATGAAACTCGATGGAATTCGGATCGGCCAGCGACTGGTCGGACGGATCGCAAATAATTATACAACGCTTCTCAAAATAAATTTTATGCATACTTTTTGTATATTTGCCCCACTGTTCAGCCCTCAGGACTTTTGCCCTGAGCCCTAATTACCGGATTTCGGCTCCTGGACTCTGGTCCCACGGCCTTTTTACTGATTTCGGCCCCTGGACTTTAGTTTCACGGCCTTTTTACTGATTTTGGTCCGCAGGACTTTGGTCCAACGGCCCTTTTCCCAAATTTTTTGGGCCGTTGGACCAAAGTCCTGCGGACCAAACAATGCAAAATTAAAAAAAATAGCAATATGGCGGCACATTACCAAAGCAAACACGGCTCCGTAGCCATACCCCGTGAACAACTCTACATGAGCTTCACCGACCTCCGCACCCTCGTCAACACCATACCCGAACAATACCGCGACTCAGTCACAGCCGACTTCGACCACCTCACAGCCACAATACAAGGCTTCACCATAGCAGTCAAAGTAGTGGAACGCCAACCATACGACCTCATCCGCATCGAGGACGACCAAGCCCCCTTCCACTTCAGCATCACCGCCCATTTCGACCCCGACCCCGAAGGCACCGACTTCAGCATCGAAGTAGACGCCGACCTCAACCTCATGATGAAAGCCCTGCTGGGAGGCAAGATAAAAGACGCCCTCGACAAAGCCGTAGACGGCTTCGTCGCAGTATCGCACGGCCATAAACCCGAATTCCCCTCCGACCTCGGCTGATGGACGCCTTGCCGGTATCCATACGACTCAACCCATTCAAAGGCCCAAACGGACCCGAGGGCAAAACCGTGCCCTGGAGCCCCTGGGGCCGCATCCTTGACTCCCGCCCGCAGTTCATAATGGATCCGCTCATGCACGCAGGCTGCTACTACGTGCAGGACTCCTCCGCCATGTTCCCCGGACATATCTTCCGGCGTGAACTCCGGCGGCTCGGCTCGCCCCGGGGCGTACGGGTACTGGATCTCTGCGCCGCCCCCGGAGGCAAGACCACCGACCTTGCCGCATCGCTTCGAGAAGCCTGCGGCAGCGACTTCACCCTGGTGAGCAACGAAGTCATGCGGGCACGGGCCGCCGTCCTGGTGCAGAATGCCGCCGTGTGGGGGGAACCATCGGTAAAGGTTGTTTCTGCCGACCCGTCCGTGTTCGGCCGCCTCCTGCCAGGATGCTTCGACATAATCCTGGCCGACGTACCCTGCAGCGGCGAGGGTATGTTCCGAAAGGACGCCAGGGCCCGGGAAGAATGGAGCCCCGCCGTGGTTGACCTATGTGCCGCCCGCCAGCGGCGTATCCTTGCCGATGTGTGGCCAGCTCTGCGCGAGGGCGGCATACTTATTTATTCTACTTGCACCTACGAGGACGCCGAAAACGACGCCAACCTGCGCTGGGCCGCTGATACCCTGGGCGGGACGCTGCTCTCCCCGGAAGAGGGCTTCGGGCAGTATGGAGTGCGCACTACGGACTGCGGCAATCTGCTGAAGGCAGGAGAAGTTCCGGGCGAAGGCCAATGGGCCGGAGCCCTTGTCAAAACTGCCGCCGCCAGACCTCCAAGGCGCATCGACATGTCGGTGCTCAAGCCCCTGTGGGACGGCTCCGCGCCCCCCGATTCCGACACCCCCCTGGGCATCCTTTTTGATAGAAATAAGTACGCGTGCGCCGAGGTGGACCTCCCGACGGCCCTCCGCTTCCTGCACCGCGACTCCATTGTACTGCCCGACGCCCCTCTGGGCTACAATGTGATTTGTTATAAGGGGCATCCCCTCGGCCTGGTGAAGAACGTAGGCAGACGCTGCAACAACCTGCTTCCTCCCGGCCGAAGGATACTTAAAGACGTATGAGAAAAGCATTTGTGATAATCGCCCTGTTGTGCTGTGCCCTGTGCCATGCCCAGACCGACGCGACCACACACGCCGCCCGCTATGAGCGCCAGGTCCGTATAGTGGGCCCCTCAGGAGTAGGAGTAGAAACCATTCTGGACCGCTGGGAGGCCGATTTTCCCGATGACCCGGCCCTTCTCGAAGCCCGTTACAAGTTCTATCTTGCAAAGTCTGTCAGTACGACAGTGGTGGCCAAAGACGCCGAAAAGTATCTTGGCAACGCACCCGTAATCACTCTCAAGGACAGCACCGGTGCCGATGTGCACTATTTTGAGGAGAATATTTTTGTGGATTCCCTGTTTGCCCGTTCCCAGACGGCAATAGACAGGGCCGTGGCGCTCGCTCCGCAGGAGCTGGCGTACAGGGTGGACAAAATCACCTCCCTTATGCTTTACGAAAAAGACAGCCCGGACCTTGCCACGCAGGAACTGCTCGGCATTATTGCTTTCAACAAAAACTCCAAGCCTTCGTGGACCTACTACGGAATGCCTGTGGACGACGAGACCTTCGTGTCAACCGTTCAGGAGTATTGCTTCAACTTTTTCAAACACGGCACCACCAGCTCGTACGAGGCTTTCCGTACCGTATCCGAGGCGATGCTGAAGCTCTATCCTTCCAATACAGACTTCATGAACAATATGGGCTCGTACTGGCTGGTGAGCAAACAGAACAATTCCAAGGCTCTCAAATGGTATAACAAGGTCCTCAAGCTCGACCCTTCCAACTACAATGCAGCCAAGAACTGCCTGCTGCTGGCACGAAAGTCCAAGAACATAAAACTAGAAAAGAAATACCTCCCCTTGCTCATACAGAATTCTCCTTCAGAATCGGAGCGCATAGCCTGCGAGGCACGCCTGGAGGGCCTGCAGTCCAAGAAGAAATAGCTCCCGCTACTGAACCCTGACCGTTTTTGCCGGGTCTACCCTTGCAATGAAAAGCGAGGGTATGAGCAGGAGAAGCATTATCACGCCGAAAGCTGCTGCATCCACCGCCAGAATCAAAGGAATGTTGACGTGCACAGGCACGAACGACACAAAGTAATTGACGGGATTGAGCTTGATCAGGTGCGTCCAGTCCTGGATCAGGCAGAACAGTATGGCAGCGCCGTTGCCTATGACCGTACCCAGCAGGACGATCCGTGCGGCAACTCTCAGAAACACCCTGGCTATTGATCTGTCGGTCATGCCCAGACTTTTGAGAGTGCCTATGGTAGATATGTTGCGGAACAGCAGGATAAGCAGGCCGGAAATCATGTTGAACCCGGCCACGACCGTCATCAACAGAATGATTGCCAGCACGTTGAAGTCAATCAGGTTCAGCCAGTCAAAGAGCTGCGGATAACGCTGGGCGGCGGTTTCGGTACGGAGTATGTCCTCGTCCTCCGTGCAGTTGCCGTAAGAGGTAATGTACAACTGGTCTGCGACTATCCTCGAGCGGGCGGAGCCGGAGAAGCCGGGCTCGAGCTTTACCTCTAACGCTCCCGCCAGTCCCTCGTCCCAGCCGTTGAGGCGCTGAAGGTCGGCAAGTGGTACGAGCACTATCAGGGAACCCTCGCCGTCCATGATGCCGTCGTATACCGAGACGGCGGTAAATCTGCGGGCCTGAACCTTTTCGCCTATAAAATAAGTTGTAAAACTGTCGCCAGGGGAAATCCTGAGGCGCTGTGCCAGCGTCCTTGGAATGCTGGCCTGAAGTGAGCAGCTGTCAGGCATGGGTACACCCTTTACCAATACTCCGCAGATGTCGTCGGCCCCCTTGACGATACCGGGTTTCCAGATCACGGGAGTTATGGATTCCACGCCCTGTACGGCCTCGAGTTTGTGGTAGTAAGAAGGCTGGGAGGGGATAGGCTCCTCGCTGCCCAGCATGCAGATATCCCCGGAAATGTCCGATACGCCCCGTCTGATCTCGCTGCGGAAACCAACTGAAATTGAGAGAGAAAGCACGATCACAAAGAAGGACACGGCAATGGCCGCCGTGGCCAGCCGCCCGGAGAAACGCAACTTGCGGGCTATGAATGCGGGGGCTTTCATCTTTGGTTGTATCGTTTCTGGGTGGCCAGGACCTGCCGCACAAAACTGATGGTTTCGTGGCCGTAGAAGGCCCCGTTCTTTACATGGTCTAGAGCGACGACGGAATCCTCCTTCATAAGGGGAATTACCGATTCTATGTTGTGCCAGTACGACGGATCAAGACCAAGGTAGGAGGCGTGGTTTATACAGTCCTGAAGATGCCCGCTTCCGGCATTGTACGCTGCAAGGGTGAACTTTGTAAGCTCCTTTTCATCGGCTGCAAGGGACTTGTAGCGCCCGCGAAGTGCCTGCAGCAGTTTGACTCCCGCCCTGATATTCTGCTCCGGATCCATCGGGTCTTCACACCCGAAGTGTATTGCCGTGCGCGGCCTGAGCTGCATGAGCCCTTGAGCTCCCGCCCGGGATACGGCGCCGGCGTTGAAGCGGGATTCTTTGTGGATGAGGGCGGCAAGCAGTTTCCAGTCCCACTGAAGGGTGTCTGCCCATACTCGTATGAGGGAATCGTACGGAGAAATGACCGCAACGGTGTCGGCTGTAGCGGTGTCGGCCGGGCTGTGCTTTGACCGGAATCCCGAAAACCAGTTGCAGGAGTTCATGCAGGCAAGCATGGCCAGCAACAGCACGCAGCTTCTAATGGCCCCCGTGCGACGCATGCTTCTCAGTTGTGATGTAAAATGGCCAGAAGATGCCGAGTTTCAAGCCTTCCATACCATCGGTGGTGTTGATGTAGTGGTCGGCGGTGAAATAGTCCTTGCGGCGCATGGGCCAGCCGCGTCCGACGTTCTGGTATTTCAGGAAAATGCAGCAGCGTTTCCACTGTATGTTCATGAACACGTCGAAGTAGGGGCCGTTCTCGTACAGATTGACTTTCTGGTTGTGGAAAACGCCGAGGGCAGGGTTCCACGCCGGAGCGTACCACTGGGTGTTGTAGAAGGCATTGATTCCCACCTGCATCTCCATTATGTTGCGGGTTTTGGTCTCGTCCCTCTGCACCACGAACTGAGCGTACCAGCGAAGGTTCACGGCGGCAAGAGGCAGAGGCAGCACCTCAGGGTTGGAGGAATACTGGAGCAGCACCCTGTTGTCGAGATGCACGGGGCCGAACACGAAGTCCTTGCGCAGGTTGGCGGATATGACGCTCATGGCAGGGGAATGCTGCCTCGATATGCCCAGGCTGTCGTAATATGTATAGTTGGCAAGCAGGGAATAGCCCACGTCGGCGCTCATGCGCCAGCGGGGGATGTCGATGCGGCCGCGTATCTGCGTGGTGGAAATCTTGCCGAAATCGTTGTCCCAGCTGTAGTGGTTGGTCTGAAGCACCCTCTGGTAATAGTCCGGTGTCTGCAGATTGGTTTCGAAGTGGGCGGACACCGATATGGGGCTCTTGCGTGCCCTGCGGAAAGGATAGAAATTGAAGCCGGCATTGGCCTCGATCCGCGTGTCGCCTATGTTGTAGCCCAATACATTGAAGTGGGCTTTGGCATTCCAGTTCAGATAGTTGCGCCACTGGCCCTCGGCTCCGGCATACACGAAGACAGAGTTTTCTATGTGCTTGGTGGGACGCACGGAAGTGCTGTCGAAATAGTGCATCAGGCGGTCGCCGATACCCACGTCCAGTTTGGATACGATGCTTTCGCTGCCCCATGGCTGGAGCCGCAGGAACAATTTGTTGTCGAGCTTCATCGTACCCAGGGAGTCGGCGCTGGCGTTGCCGTAGTTGAATACGTTGTTGAACAGCGCCTGCCCGTATTTGTCGCTTATTTTGTCGGTGTACGTGCGGGTGTAGGTCGACCATTCCGTGCTGTGGCCGATGAAGGCGGTGGTGATGTTGCGGTTGATGGTGTCGGCTACGGCGCCGGCAGAATCTGCGGAGGTGTCTTTTTTAGCCTTGAGCTTCTCGATGAAGCCGAAGGGTATGCGGTACTGCTGGTTGAGGAACCAGGTGTTCTTGGTTATCTTTGAAGACGCTCCGCTGAGGGCCACCTTGATTTCGCGGACTTCTACCGTGGTATCACGTATCCACATGTTGTCCACTATACCTCCGTTTTCCTGACGGTCCACCATGTTGTAGATGTAACCGGCGTGAGCCATGTACTTCTTGCCAAGGTAGTTGAGCCTGGCCGAGAAGGTCTTGTTGATGGTCTTCTCGCTTTCCAGCATGCCGCCGCCTCCGAAGCGGTCGAAGCTGATTGCGAAATTGAGCTCGGGAAGTATGTTCTGGGTAGTGAGGATGTGCAGGTTGTCAGACTCTTTGGCGTCTCCGGCGAGCAGGGTGCCGAAGTATGCCAGCTCGGTGTGGGGCGTTTTGGTGTTGTAGTTGGGGATGGTGCGGGGCGAGTACGACCATGCCTCCTGTGCCTTGTAGAATTCTACACCCTCGTCGCTTGTGCGGTTCATGAAGTTGTAGTACTGCAATGGCGAGCCGGCAACACCCAGCCATGTGGCGTTCACATCCTTACGCAGGAAGGGATAATCGTAGAAGTGATAGTTGTAGGTGGTGTCGGGAACCTTTACGTCCAGCCGGTGGAAATCCTGGTCTACAGTCCATTCTATTATGCGCTTGTACTGCATGGTGTCGGTCAGGGCGTAAGTCTCCAGGATGCGCGGGGTGTATTCGATGATGGAATCTTTGAGGGCCTGCTGCTCCTCTTTGAGCTGGCGCAGCGAATCCATTTCGGCCAGTTTCTTTGGGAGGGCCTGCTCCATGTCGTATTTGCGGCGCTCCTTGCGGCTCAGGGAGTTATACCAGGCCTCGAATGCGGCCTTTGCGCGGGCGGTGGAGTCGGCGTAGTAAAGCGAGTCCAGTTTCCTCCAGTCGAGGGAATCATTCACGGCCAGCGCCCTGAGGGCGGCAGCCTCCGATGCCAGTTTGCGGGCGTCCAGCGTGTCGGCTTCGGTTTTGAGCGAGTCTGATGAGCGCTTGAGAGAGTCTCTTACGATTACGTGGGTGAGGGAGTCCAGCAGGGCCACGTAGTACTTGTACCGGAACGGGTCTATAAAGCGCAGTGAATCAGGAACTTTTATGGTGTCGCGAGCCGTCAGCCTGGGCAGGGTGTCAAGGACTGAAAGGGAGTCGGAATCGTCGGTCAGGAGACTGTCGGCCAGTTTTACTGCTTCGAAGTCGCCCACCCTTTTGAGTTTGTAGGCGTCGGGCAGGTAGGTCACGGTATCGACTATGGGAAGAGGGTCGGGTATGTGGAAATACTCGACTTCATGCCCTCCCAGACCCAGTGCGCCTGCGATGGTGAAAGAGACCACCGCGGCGGGGAACAATATCCGTGACCAGGTTTTCACTTGCTAATCAAGGTGTTTGGCAATGGTCTCGGCCAGGCCTTCCTCGCCAAGGAGCCTTTCGGCAATGGTTCCGTCGGGGGCAAAGAGGATCAGTGTGGGAATGCCGTCGATACCGTAAGCCTCAGTAGCCGTCGTTCCGGAGGTGAACAGCAGGTTCCAGTCCATTTCCTTTTCTTTGGCGCATGCGACGCCGTCCTCGGTATTGCGCTCACCGACATTCACGCCGACTACCACAAGACCTTTGGAGGCATACTTGTCGCGCAGCTCGCGTATGGTCGGAACGGCCATCATGCAGGGGCCGCACCAGGATGCCCAGAAATCGGCCAGGACCCATGAGCCCTTGCCGGCGAAGTTGGACAATCTGGCTGGCGAACCGTTGATGTCAACGCCCTCGATTTCAATGAATTGAGCACCGATGCCTGCGGCCTTGGCGTTTTTCTTGACATTGAGGAGGGCATTGAGGTCGGGGTCGTTCTTTATGAAGTCGCCGCCCTTGGCCAGCAACTCTTCCAGTTCGGAGGCCTCCAGGTCGTCGAACAACTGGGTGAGTGCCTGGCGGCCCAGAACGTTGTCAGTGTTGGCCAGATAAGTTTCGCGGCTCAGGTCGTCAATCTTCTTGAGCTGTGCGCGGTAGATGGAATCGGCAGCCTCTGTTTCGCCGTTCATGGTGAGGGAACCTATGTCGGTTTCGTGCTCGTAATACAGGTTGAGAACTGCTTCGCTGTACTCGTTGATGGCGTCGGTAAGGGGACTTCCGGTAACAGTGGCAGGGTAGTCGAGATCGATGCTTATGCGCTCTGTATCAGGAACAAAGGCGACCAGGAAGCGGTCGTCATAGCGGTCCCTGTCGGGGAAGTGGAGCATTACCACCAACTGCTTCGTGGGGTCGATGGCGCCCTTGAACGTGAATGCGCAGTTTTTGACTGTAGTGGAATCGATCGGGCCGTTGTTCCCGAGCAGATACACCATGCTGCCCGGCTGTGTGGCCAGGCTGTCGCGTACGCTGCCGGTAACGGTGAAGCGGGTGGCCGGCCTGTTGCACGCCGCAAGGGCGAGGAGCAGGGCCAGCGCTGCTGTTATTCTAAGTTTCATTTGATTCGAATATTGAAGGTACCGGATCCATGTTGCCCTCGGGCCGGAGAAGCTTTATGCGGTTGAAAGCAAGTACCACCAGGGCGGTAATGAGCACGCTGCAGGCAAGCAGTACCCAGTACGCAGGGGCGTCGATGACGTCACGCCAGCTCTCCATGTCCTTGATGGCATCGATATGGCCGCATATCAGGGCGAACGTGTTGTTGGTAAAGTGCATCAGCATGGTGAGCTTGAGCGAGCCCGTCTTGTAGTACACATAGCCGAACAGGCAGCCAAGAAGGAATGCCGGCACCGCCTGCCAGGGGTTCATGTGTATGAGGGCGAAGAACAGCGCCGACAGGGCTATGGCCCAGAAGGGCTTCATGCGGGTGCGCGTCAACAGGCCACGAAGCACCATGCCGCGGCACAGCCACTCTTCGAAGAATGGGGCGAAAATGCTGACTGCTATGAAGTTGAGGACAAAGTTGCCGGTAGTCAGGCCCTTGAGAACCTCCTCCAGTGCCGGAGGCATGGCAGGCAGCAAGGTTCCGAGGTACTCCGCCCAGAATGCAGTGCCGAGCGTGCCGGCAATGACCAGCAGCACGCACAGCATTGCTCCCAAAGGAGAGAAGTTGTTGCTGTCAAGCTTGTGCCCCCCGTTGTCCATGGCCAGAACGGAACTTCGGGCGCTGGCGTATAGCATGGGAGGGACGAACATCAGGGGATAGCTCACGATGGTGTTGTACTCGGCAGCGGCAGCCTCGCCCGCCACGAGCCTGAGTACCAGGATGGCCAGGCCGCCCAGCAGACCTCCTACCAGCAGCCAGCCCAGCAGGCCGAACATGCCGCCTACTCCCGGCTGGTACCAGGAAAACTTCTGAAGGAACTTGAAGTTGCCTCGTGATTTTCTCATATCAATACAGGGGTGAAGGGTAAACGCCGGCGGCGACGAGCTCGGCGAATTTCGCTACGACGGCGGGACGGTCTTCCTTGAAAGTTACGCCGAACCAGCGGGAAGGGGTAGCCAGGACGTCGCACGCTGCCTTGCCGCTATGTATCATCAAATCAACGGCATAAGGGATATAGAACTCCTTCTTGAGCTCGCCGATGTTCTGGCGCAGGAAGTCCACGAAGATGGATTCGCTCTTTTCGAAGTAGTCGGGAGTGAAGCACCACATGTTCATGGAACAGAGGTCCTTGGGCTGCAGGCATACGCGCTCGCCGGTGACGGAATTGTCCCCGCGCAGTACGCCGTCCTCTTCGATGAAGACGTTGTGATGCTCGACCACGGTGATCAGGCGGCCATTGGCGTCGTACTGGCAGATGCCCCTGGATACGCCGCCGGATTCGCTGAGGGTGTTGTCGATCTGGAAGCCTACGATGGCGTAGGTGCTGCTGCCACCTTCATGGGCGCGGCACCAGTCGGCTGCTATACCGAAGGAGTCGCGGCCGTAGAAGTCGTCGCCGTTGATTACAACGAAGGGCTCGTTGATGACGTCCTTGGCCATTAGCATGGCGTGGGCGGTGCCCCAGGGCTTCTGGCGCTCGGGATTGAGGGTGAAGCCGGCGGGAATCTTATCAAGCTCCTGAGTTACGAAGTCGAACTCGATAGGGGTGCCGTCAGGGCACAGCAGGTGGCTGTATTTCTGGTGAACTGACTCCTTGAACTGCTCGAGGAAATAGTCGCGCACTATGTATACGACCTTTCCGAATCCGGCACGTACGGCGTCGTAGATTGAATAATCGATGATGGTCTCGCCTGAGGGACCGAGTCCGTCTATTTGTTTGAGGCCTCCGTAACGGCTGCCCATTCCGGCAGCAAGGACTAAAAGTGTAGGTTTCATATAAAAAAATATCTTATTAATCCGCAAATTTAACTATTTTTGTGATTATGGGAAAATTTAAAGACATTTGGGACAAGTCAAAGGACGGCAACCGCTCAGGGCAGCGCTCATTCCTGCGTTTTGCCATTGTCATAACAGCTGTTTTCGTACTGTTCCTGTTCATCAAGAAGGACAGCGTCGTGCGTTGGGTACAGGCTGGATTTACCATCCACCAGCAGGAAAAACGTATTGAGCAGTTCGAGCAGGACAATGCCCGTCTGGACGAGCGCATCCACATGCTTTCCACTTCCCGTGATTCTTTGGAAAAGTTCGCCCGCGAGGAATTCGGCTTTGCCGAGCCCGGCGACGACGTTTATTTGGAGGAATAAAATGCTGATAGTGATAGAAGGCCTCGACGGGGCGGGCAAGTCCACCCAGGTCAGGCTCATGAGAGAGTATCTGGAGCAGGTCTGCCCGTCTCTCGACTACATACATTTCCCGCGCTACGACGCTCCGGTATATGGCGGGCTCATAGGTACTTTCCTTAGGGGCGGATTCGGCCCTATCGAGGGCGTACACCCTCAGCTGGTGGCGCTCCTGTTTGCCGAAGACCGTCACGGAGCAGCCCCTTTCATCAAAGAAAAACTGCGCGCCGGGGGCACTGTGCTGCTTGACCGTTACGTCTATTCCAACATCGCATACCAGTGTGCCAAGATGCCCACGGACCATGGTGCCGAGGAGCTTCGGGAGTGGATACTCAACACCGAGTTCGGGCAGTTCGACCTTCCCAGGCCCGACCTGAACATCTTCCTGGACGTGCCTATCGGCTTCGTGAAGGAAAGTCTTTCACGCCAGAGGGGCGGGAACGACAGGGGCTATCTGAATGGGGCGCAGGACATTCACGAGGCGGATATAGAATTCCAGAAGCGCGTCCGCGCCATGTATCTGCGGCAGGCTGAGGTTGACAAGTCGCTCATCGTAGTTGATTGCGCCGACGATAAGGGGCTCATGCTTCCGCCTGAGGCTATTTTTGCAAAACTCAAGGCAGTGTATGAAGAGCGTTAAGAGGATTTGCGCTGTATTGCTGGGGCTGGTGCTGCTGCTGGCCGGCCTGCTCAAGCTGATGGACCCTGTGGGCGCAGGTCTGGTGATGGAGGATTATTATTATTTCCTGCATCTTGACATGCTTGCTCCGGCGGCAAAGCTGATGGGCGTTATTTTCGCTATGCTGGAGGCTCTTCTGGGAGCCGCCTTGCTTGCGGGCGTCTGGCCCAAGTTTACGGGGCTCGTGGCCGCCTTGGTCCTTGCCTTCTTCACCGTCCTTACGCTGGTGCTGTGGCTATCCGACGCGGATATGGACTGCGGTTGCTTCGGCGAGGCCATACATCTCACTCAGTTCCAATCATTTATTAAAAATGTGGTGCTCTGCCTCCTGTGGTTCGGGGCCTTTGTCCCGTTCAAGTCGTTGTGGGAGGTAAGGAAGGTCAAATACGTGTCTTTCGCCATAGCAATGGTTTCGATAGGGGCTTTCGCCGTGTATTCTCTGATGAGCGTGCCGGCACTGGATTTCACCCCTTTCAAGCCGGGCACCATGCTCATGCAGGCTCAGGCAACTCCCGAGGACGAGAGCGCCCTTCTGTCGATCTGCAACAAGGAAGGGGATTATTGCGACGAACTTCTGGCTTCCGGCTCATGCATGCTCATAAGTGCCTATAATCCCGATAAGCTGTCGGACGACGACATCTCCGACCTTGTCGAGTTCGGGGATTCGCTTGCCGCAGGCGGGCTGGCCAAGCCATTTTACTTGGCAGCAGGGGAGTTTCCGGAGGTCGGCGGGGCCTACAGCTCTGACCGCCGCAAACTCATCACGCTCAACCGGTCCAACGGAGGAGCCACCTTGGTAAGGGAGGGCGTTATAATAGCCAAGTGGCCTTTGCGTTCCCTGCCGGAATCTTCCGATATCAAGGCTCTTATTGCCGTTGATGCGCCGTGTGCCGTGGAAAAAGAAAATACCCCGCGGCGTCTTAAGCTGCAGGGCTTTCTATTATACGTGTTCGCAGTGCTGCTGCTACTGTAAGATCTTGATTTCGAACGGCAGGAGTGCCAGAGTCCTGGGCTCCTTGATTTTGTCGAACAAAGCTTTGATGCTGTAGTCTTCCTGGTTGCCCTGGAAGGAGCTCATCATGGTCTCCATGATGGTGGGAGGAGCGGGGTAGCCCTTTATGTTCCAATTGGCGAGGTCGGAATCACCGGCGAGTCCTGCCGCGTAAGCTATGGCGTCCTCGAGCGTTCCGATCTCATCTACCAGCTTGATTTCAAGTGCGTTGGCCCCGGTCCATACGCGGCCCTGGCCGATGGCGTCCACCTGCTCCTTGGGAATGTCGCGCCCATCGGATACGATGGTGGTGAAGCGGTCGTAAATGTCTTCGATGGAACGAAGCATGTAGTTGTACTCGGCGCTGTCAAAGGGGCGGGTGAGGGAGAACATGTCGCCGTGCTTGTTGGACGATACGGTCTCGACCCCCACCTTTAGCACGTCGGAGGCTGTTTTGCTGAAGTCGGGGATCATTCCGAAAACGCCTATCGAGCCGGTTAGGGTGACGGCGTCGGAATAAATCTTGGTGCAGTTGTTGGAGATCCAGTATCCGCCGGATGCCGCATAGTCGCCGTACGAGGCAACTACGGGTTTTTCGGCCTGCAGGCGGTCCAGTTCGGCCTTGATCTTTTCGGATGCCAGTACGCTGCCGCCGGGGGAGTTGACGCGGAGCACTACTGCTTTGACGGTGCTGTCTTCGCGTATACCTTCGATGATGGAGGCGAAACGGTCGCCGGAGACGTTTTCGGGCTGGCTGCCGTCAATTATGCTGCCGTCGGCGTAGATGACTGCGATTTTGCGTGCGCCCTTGCCGGGAGTGATCTTGGATGTCACATAGTCGGCAAAAGGAATCATAGTTACGTCTTTGAATTTGTCTGCAACGGCCAGCACTGCAAGCTGGTCTTCGAGGGCCTTCCTGTCAAGCAGGGCGTCGGCCATGCCGCAGTCGATGAAGTCCTGGGGCAGGCAGAGACGCAGTCCGTCAACATACTCGTTGAGCTTCTCGACGCTGATGCCGCGGCTCTGGGCAATCTCGGACGAGAGAGTTTCCCACATGGAGTTGATCATCACCTGGTACTGTTCGCGGTTTTCGGGGCTGGAGTTGGCCCTGGTGTACATTTCGCCGGCGGATTTATACTTGCCGTGACGAATGAGCTGCACGTTCACTCCGAGTTTTTTGAGAAGGTCGCCCAGGAAGAACATCTGGCTGCTGATACCGGTAATTGAGACGTTGGCGCCGGGGTGGGGAGTCATGTAGATCTTGTCGGCCACCGATGCCAGATAGTACGAGCCGGTGGAGGGGGCCTCGGTGTATGCCACTACTGCCTTTGAACTTTCGGTGCGGAAATTCTGGAGCGCCTTGCGGAACTCGGACAGATTGGCCAGGCCGGTGGTGGAGCCGTCGGTTTTGAGGTAGATATATTTGATTCCAGGGTCCTGTGCGGCGATATGGAGCGCGCTGACGGCCTCCCAGATGCCTATTGTCTGGATGCTCTGACCCCTGGACTGAATCATCGTTACGGGGTCGGTTTCACGGGACTGCTCGCCGATGACTATTTTGGACATGTCGATTTTGAGTACACCCTCGGCGGGAACTGCGGGCGTTCCGGGAGTTGCCAAGCCTGCGAATACAGCTATGACAAGGGCGTTGAGGATGAGAATGCCGCAGATGACTGCGAGCACCATTTTCAGAAATTTCTTCATTTTACGTTTACTTTATTGTGCAAAAGTAAGTAAATTTGCGAAATTATGACACAAAAACCATCAATACCCAAGGGGACCAGGGATTTCGGCCAGAAAGAGATGGCCGGGCGTAATTATATTTTCGATACGGTCCGCTCAGTATTCCGCAGTTTCGGTTATTCCCAGATAGAAACTCCTGCCATGGAGAACCTCAGCACCCTGCTGGGCAAATACGGAGAGGAGGGGGATAAATTGCTGTACCGTATCCTCAACTCCGGCGACGCCTTTGCCGATGTGGATTATGATCGTCCATTGACTCCCCAGGTATGCGAGAAGGGGCTCAGGTACGACCTTACCGTGCCTTTCGCCCGCTTTGTGGTTCAGCATCAGAACGAGATCTCTTTCCCTTTCAAACGCTTCCAGATACAGCCGGTGTGGCGTGCGGACAGGCCACAGAAAGGCCGCTACCGCGAGTTTTACCAGTGCGACGTAGATGCCATCGGTTCCCGCTCGCAGCTGTGTGAGCTGGAGCTGGTGCAGATAGTTGACTGCGTGTTCAAGCTGCTGGACATAAGGGTTTGCATGAAGATCAACAACCGCAAGGTGCTTACCGGTTTGGCGCAGGCTTGCGGTTTCCCCGACAAGGTGGTGGATATCACCGTTGCCATCGACAAGCTCGATAAAATAGGCTTGGAGGCCGTCGAGGCAGAGTTGCTTGAGCGCGGTTTGACTCCGTCGGCGGTAGAATTGCTCCGGCCGGTGCTGCTGCTTGAGGGCGGCTTTGAACAGAAGCTTGGAGTCATGCGCGAGGTACTTGCCGGGTCGGAGGAGGGGCTCCGCGGGCTTGACGAGCTGGAAGAGCTGTTCGGACTTATCCGTACTTCCGGCGTGGCGATGGACTGCGAACTGGATCTCTCGCTGGCACGAGGACTCAACTATTATACGGGCGCCATCTTCGAGGTGAAAGCGCTTGACTGGCAGATAGGTTCGATCTGCGGCGGTGGCCGGTACGACAATCTTACGGGCATCTTCGGCTTGCCCGATATGTCCGGGGTTGGCGTTTCCTTCGGGGCCGACCGCATCTTTGACGTGCTTGCCGGACTGGGCAAATTCCCCGGCGCGCTCGCCTCTGGCGCGGACCTGCTGTTTGCTAATATGGGACGCGAGGAACTTCAGTACGTGCTGCCTCTTGCTGCAGGGCTCCGCGCCCACGGTTTGAGCGTGGAGGTATATCCCGACGGCGTGAAGCTCAAGAAGCAGTTCGACTACTGCGACCGCAAAGGCATCCGCTTCCTCTCGGTGTGCGGCACCGAGGAGGCTGCCTCCGGTACCCTCCAGCTCAAGAATCTAGCCACCGGCGAGCAGCGCAGTTTCAGCAAGGAAGACATCCCCGGCATCCTGGAATTCATGTCGCTTAATAAGGCATAGGGGATAAAACTCCTGAAAATTTTGCAGATTTAAAAAATCTTTCTACCTTTGCAGTCCACATCGCGGGGTAGAGCAGTCGGTAGCTCGTCGGGCTCATAACCCGGAGGTCAGAGGTTCGAGTCCTCTCCCCGCTACTAAACAGGACA
>CACXCS010000084.1 GCA_902766255.1 uncultured Bacteroidia bacterium | reverse complement strand
CGAGCAAAGTAAGCCCCGCTTCGAATTCCGCAGCTTCGGTCAGTGCTTCTGCGAAGCTCACAAACGTATGGCACGTCTTTCCGTCCCAGTCCCTGAGAAAGTATGGGAGCGCAAGAGCGATGAGATCTACATTATCTCCGCCAAGAACGACATCAACAATACAAAGATACGTGACGGCAAGATGGATATCAAGACCTATGTACAGACCGTCGACGGTTTCGAGCAGTGGAACCCTCTGATGAAGGGTGAGTTCCCCATCAGCCGCGAGGTGCTCGAAAAAGAGGTATTCCCTGCTTTCATGGTTGAGATGCCCAAGCTGGACAAGGACACCTACACCTTCGAGGAATTCATCGCCATGGTCAAGGCAAACCCCGACCTCGCCGCCGTGCGTGTCCACAAACAGCGCTTCGGCTACATGGTCAACAATACCATCTGCGAGGTGGGCAACGTACTCATAAACGGAGCCAAAGTTGTGACCATCAACTCCGAATCCACTGAAATTGAAGACATTAAGAAGACAGTGGCCGACTGCGGACTCGAAGGTGTCGAGAACATCAACTACCTTCAGGCTATCAAGCGCGTTATCGGCATGAGCGACAAACCCCTTGCAAACGAATAGCACTATGGCACAGAAAATAGAAAAAAAATTCTTGGTCAATGGAGACTTCAAAGCCGAGGCCTTCAAAGCCACCCGCATCACCCAGGGTTACCTCAGCAGCGTTCCCGAGCGCACCGTCCGCATCCGCGTCAAAGGTGACAAGGGATTCATCACCGTCAAGGGCATAGGCAACGCATCCGGTGCCGCCCGCTTCGAATGGGAGAAAGAAATCCCCGTCGAGGACGTACGCGCACTTCTGGACCTCGCCGAGCCCGGTGTAATCGACAAGACCCGCTATCTCGTCAAGAACACCGACGGTGTCCACACATGGGAAGTTGACGAGTTCTACGGCGACAACGACGGTCTTACCGTGGCCGAGGTGGAGCTCGCCGATGAGAACGAGCCCTTCGACAAGCCCGCATGGCTTGGCGAAGAGGTCACAGGCGACCCTAAGTATTTCAATTCCATGTTAATGAAGAATCCTTACAAGAATTGGAAATAAAATTTTACCATCTGGTTCTTTGCATTCTCGTGGCAGCATCTTTGAGCTCTTGTGTCAAAGATGCTGCCTACGGAGTGCCGGAAAGTCCTTCAACACCGGATCCCGTGCTTTACAAGCTAGGCACGCCGGTCACCTATGAAACAGGCATCACAGGGCTTTCCGCCATCTGCTTGAACGAGAATGAAGACGGCTTTTATGCCGCATACGACAAAGGCCTTTTATACGAAATCGGTCTCGACGGGAAAGTGAAAGGAGCACTTCCGTTCGAGACTTCCCACGACTGGGAAGGAGTCACGGTGGACCGCAGCGACGGCAGCGTTTATCTCTGCGAAGAGCGAGAGTGGGCCGTCTACAAGCTCAACAAAGACAAGAAGGGCGTAACCCTGCTAGCCAAAGTGCCCGTTGAAGGCGGCACGAACAACCGCGGATACGAAGGCATTGCCTCCGGGCCAGGGGTATTGTACCTTGCAAACCAAGACGCTCCAAAGCGCATTTATGTGTATTCACTTAGCCAGGCCAAGGTTACGTCCACTCTCGACATCAGTTTTGCACAATACCTCTCGGATGTCTTTTATGATTCCAGGAGCGCTACCCTATGGATAACCGACAGCAAGTCGAAGGCCCTCACCAACATCAAGCCTGACGGGACTGTTATAGGCACTTATGATATCTCCTTCGTCACAAAGCCGGAGGGATTCTGCATAGACACCAAACGCAAAATGTTCTGGTTCACTTGCGACGATACAGGAAGACTACACAGCATCAGTTACGAATAATGGCAACAGACACTAATACCAAGGCGGAGCAGCAGTTCGATCCGCTGGACATGAATAATTACAAAGTCGAGAAACTGCCCAAAATGCAGAAATCGAAATTCGAGATCTGGATGGCAAGGCTGGGAGGGCCGCTCGCCTTGATTGCTTTCGTCTGGATCTGCTGGTTCTGTCACATAGGATTCATCGATAATCTTGACACAAGCACCCTGGCTGCAACTGCACAGAAACGCCTTGGCGTGCTTGGTCCTGAAGGCTTTGTCAGGGCCAACTACGCAATGCTTGCCATTTTCGTTGCTAGCCTGATACTGTGGATGACAGAAGCACTCCCCAACTATCTCACTTCCCTGCTCCTGATCCTCGGGACAGTGCTCCTGGGGGTAACCACCCAGAAAGAGGCACTCGCCCAGCTCGGCCACCCTGTGATGTGGCTGAATATCCTGAGCTTCGTCCTGGCGTCCATGCTTGTCAAAACGCAGTTCGCCAAGCGCCTGGCTCTGGCATTCGTAATCAAATTCGGCAAGAGTGCCAAGGGGGTACTCTGGAGTTTCCTGGTGATCAACCTGGTCCTGTCGGCGTTCATCTCGGCCACCACGGTCAAGGCCACCATCATGCTTCCTATCTTCATGGTGATCTGCGCCATTTACGGAGCCTCCAACGGCAACCGCAACAACTTTGGCCGTAACTTGGTGATACAGAACCTTTTCCAGGTCAATATCGGCGCAAACGCCTTCTATACGGGCAGCGGCGCGCACCTGCTGGCCATCTCGCTCATCGCCGGATTCCTTGGCAGTTGCGACTTCGGCTACGCTGATTGGCTCATAGCGGTAGGCCCCATGAGCATCATCATTCTCGTCGTCGGCCTGCTGCTCGGAATCTACGTTTTCTTCCCCATGAAGAAAGACGAGCAGAAGCCGCAGATCGAGGGCGGAATCGACCGCCTGAAAGTGGAGCTGGATGCCATGGGCAAGATGAGCGTCCAGGAGTGGAGGGCCGTGGGCATCTTTGTCATCGTGCTCTTTTTATGGGTAACCAAGGGCACCTTCCATAACATTGACGAAACCATCGTCGCACTTATCGGAGCCGTCCTGGCGCTGCTTCCAGGAATAGGTGTGGTAAAATGGAATGACGTGGACATCCCCTGGCACCTGATGCTCTTCAGCGCCGGTGCATACGTTCTGGGCAGCGGTCTCAACGCCACCGACCTGCCCAACACCATGGTCAATGCAGCATTCGATTCTCTCGGAATCGGCGCAGGCACGCCGTTCTGGGTGCTCTACGTCATACTGACCTTCCTGATGATGTACTCCGGCCTTGTGTTCCAGAGCAAAACTATCAGGACCATGGTATTCGTGCCTATAGCTCTGGGCGTGGAGGCACGCTTCGGCTTCATGCCCATGAGCCTCGCACTGCCCGTTTCGATGCTCATCGAGCACTGCTACGTTCTGCCCTTCAACAGCAAGCCGGCTGCGCTCCTGTACAACACCAACCAATACAGCCAGACCGATGCCTTCAAGTTCGGTATCACCATGATGACATTCTCATGGTTCCTTATCCTGGTGTTCGGACAGACTTTGCTCAAGTGGCTGCACATAACTCCCGGATTATTTTAATTTAACATAATCAGTAATTATCTTCATAGATGATTATTGGATAGTTTTCTATAGTTATATTTAAGTTATGGAAATCGAATGGAACTATATTCTGCGGCTGTTTATTGCCGGGCTGCTGGGCGGTTTGATAGGCTTCGAGCGTGAATTCAGAGCAAAGGAGGCAGGTCTCCGCACCCACTTCATCGTGGCGCTGGGCAGTGCCCTGTTCATGCTTATTTCACAATACGCATTCACGGGCCGCTTCGATGCCGCCCGAGTGGCAGCCCAGGTGGTATCCGGTATCGGTTTCATAGGCGCCGGCGTAATCATATTCCAAAAGAACGTAGTCAGAGGCGTCACCACCGCTGCCGGTCTTTGGGTCGCCGCAGCTATTGGTCTGGCCTGCGGGGCCGGTATGTACGTAGTGGCGATCGCGGCTACT
>CACXCS010000083.1 GCA_902766255.1 uncultured Bacteroidia bacterium | reverse complement strand
GTTCACCCGGCCGGTCTGGACGGCCGGCAGCGTCGTTGAGACGTAAGTACCGTCATAGCTTGCCGATGCATCGTAGGGATACAAGGCTATGTAGTTGCCAAGGTTCGCCGGGGCCTCTCCGGTGAAACTGGCGGAAGATTCAATTTTATCGTTATTGCCCTGAAACGGGTAATTACCGCCGCCAGACAGGATGGAGATCGTCTCGTGTGCGCTCCAGAGAATCTTTTCATCATTGTATGGGGATATAATGGTGCGGGTCTCGGGCTCATCCTCGCCGGGCGTAGAAGCATACAGAGTATGCTCCACCAGTATCGACTCCGGATCTGTGACGGGCTCCGAAGCTGGCGGCTGGGGGACTTCCTGGCGCTGGCACGCAAGGAATACAAGAAAGACCAGCAGAATGGACTTAAATGTCTTCATAGCTGATGTCTTTGGTAGAAGCCTGCGGGCTGCTTCCATCAAGTATCCGTCCGGGCTGAATAAGCACAATCCGGCAGTTTGGGGATTCGTATGTAAGTGTTTCTTTTATAATCATAAAGACGCAAATTTAATTATTTTTTTGGAACCTCAAACTATTAATGAATGGAATTCCCTGCATATTAATCGTTTATATGCCGTCTCCGGCGGCACGGTGGACAGTATTACTTATGACGACCGTTGCAAGCCTTGCTGCGATTCTTTTTATGTAGCAATGGATTACAATGACTCCTGGCAGAACGCCGTAAAAGGCCGCCATACTTGTTTCCCCTGGTATTCTAGTCGCTATCGACGATTTTTAGTATCTTTGGGGCGTGAACGCCTCGCGACATATTCTTATGATTCTTCTGCTTCTGGCGCCTTATGCAACCCGGGGACAGGAGATTCATTTCTGTGCGGCCCATAACTTCATGACCAGCACCGGACCTATCACCCGCCTGGTCCAGGAGCCACGCGGTTTTCAGGCTTTCGACGCAGCCATTACTTGGAGCACATCCGGCACCGAAGCCGCCCGTATTTTCGGGGGACCTCGACTGGGTATAGGCATCTCCTACGCAAATCTGGGCTCTTGCCACTGTATTCCAGGAAGCCGCATGGGCGATTCCTTTGCCCTGTACGGACGTATCAATCACTCACTTATAAAGCTGGGGGCATTCCAGGCAGGATATAATCTGGAACTTGGGCCCGCGCTGATGACGCACCCCTACCACAGAACGGACAATCCCGGCAATTTGCTTTACGGAGGCCCGTTCACAATACATGTCAAAGGCGGTTTCTTCGCCCTGGTGCATATTACAAACAAACTCACCGTGGAAGCGGACGTAGATTTCCGGCACAATTCTTCCTGCCGGCTCATCGTCCCCAACGCCGGCATTAATTCTGTAAATTGCGGTATTGGTGCCAGATACAGTCTGGGCAACGCCACCCTCACCCCGGGCGCCCACAGGCCAGAGGCCGACCCGCTTGACAAGAAGTTCCGGGTAAGCATTTTTGCCGGCGGCGGCATCCATCGCTGCATGGCTGAGTTCAACGCCGACCTGCTTCTGCCTCCCGACCAGCGCCAGGCTTCATACACGCCATGGTTTAAAGGAAGCGTGGGCCTGGATGCCGTGTGGCGATACTCCAGGGCAACGTCCAGCGGACTGCAGTTAGAGGTTCATTATTTAGCTAATACAGAGGCACTTAAACGCAGTGATAATAAGCTCTTTGGAACGGCAGAACGCGAGTACTCCCCTATCGCCCCTGGAGTTGCTCTCATTCAGGACCTGTACTTCGGTTCCTTCATAGCCGGGGTTGGAGCCGGATTATATCTTTATAGGAAAGTAGGAGTGCACGAGGACCACGGACGCTCATACCAAAAGGTATGGCTCAAATACTATCCTCCCCGCCTTGGCGGGTTCTTTGCGGGTTTAACGCTCAGGGCGCACAAGTTCAATCAGGCAGACTACCTGGAACTGACTCTTGGCAAGATCCTCTAGTCACTAACACTCTGACGATATTTGTCCAGCTGGGCATTCAGGGCCACAATAGAATCACGCAGGGCATTAATTGTTTCGTTCATGCGCGTGAACTGCTGGTCGGAATGCTCCAGAATGCTCTTTACCACATCTGTTTCAGTTACAGACTGGCGCACGGTTACTGCATCCTCGCGGAAGATTATCTGGTTTCGGGTGAGCCCGTAACGCTCGGCATCGGAGTATAGTTTTTCCTTGGCCTGCAAGCTTGGCTTCTCCCCCGCCATGAACAGTTCGACCGTGTGCGGCTTGGCCGTCAGGTCAACAGAGTAGTCGTATATGAAGCCGCTGCCCAGGGTCTTGTTTTCAGCCACCACCTGAGCTACGTTGCGGTTGAAGTTGCTGTCCTGGACCATACGGACCGCAGAAATAACGCTGGGCACGATAATGAGCAGCAGGATAACCGCTACAGCCCTGCCTGTGAGGCGGTTACGATGCCCCTGGTCAACACCGGCAACGGGGAATTTGAGGTACTTGACAGTTACATATGTAGCCAGGGCGATGAAGATGCTGTTTATCAAAAACAGATACAGGGCGCCAAGGACGTATGTCCAGTTGAGTATCGACAATCCATAACCCACAGTGCAGAGTGGAGGCATGAGGGCCGTAGCAATAGCCACGCCTGAAAGCACGGTACCCTTTTCGGATCGGGAGATTTCAAGAATCCCGGCAAGTCCGCCGAAAAGGGCTATGAGCACATCATAGATTGTCGGGTTGGTCCTGGCCAGCAACTCGGTAGGATGTTCCATATTGAGGGGGCTCAAAAGGAAGTATAAGGCAGAAGCCATGATACTTATGACTACCATGACGGCAAAGTTGCGGAGGGAGTCCCTTAGCAGGAAAACATCGCGCACTCCCAGGCTGAAGCCGAAGCCAAGTATGGGACCCATAACGGGCGAAATGAGCATGGCTCCGATGATGACCGGTATGGAATTGACGTTAAGGCCCACTGACGCTATGATTATGGCGCATGCAAGAATAATCACGTTGGGCCCGCGGAAATAAATATTCTTGCGTATGGATGCGTTGGCGGCATCCAGGTCCACATAATCTGAAAGGCTTAACAGGGATCTGAAGAAATCCGATACTTTTCCGTTCATGCTCAAATATAATAGTTTTTTGAAAAAAGTATCCCAAAATGAAGTATATTTGTAGAGATATGAATATTAAAGTGATTTTGATTGTTGTGGCCGCCGTACTGGCCGTTGTCCTGATTGTCTTGCTGGTGCTCAATGCCCGCAAAGGCAAGGCCCTGGCGCAGAAGGACCTCAAAATACTCGACCTGACCAAAGACCTGGAGCACAAAAGCGCCGAGGCCGAAAATGCCCGCATCGGCTACGAGCAGCGCCTGGCCGAGCTCAAGGAATACAGCGAGAAATCTCTCCGCCAGCAGCTCGATGCCGTCAAGGCCCAGATAACCACGGAAAGTGAAAAGATGCTCAAATCCCGCGAGGAGGCCTTCAGTAAGCACGCCGAGGAGTCTTTCTCGACCATTGCCGGCGACTTCAACAAAAACCTCAAGGACATGAAAGAGGCCTTCGAGGCCAACAAGAAAAGCCAGACTGACGCTTCAGCCGAGCTGCGTACCCAGGTGGGCGAGGCAGTAAAGAGTCTCAAGGAACAAACTGAAAGCGTGGGACTTAAAGCCGACCGGCTGGCCAGCGCACTGAGGGGCCAGAACAAGATGCAGGGCTGCTGGGGTGAAACGCAGCTCCACAACCTGCTCCTGGCAGAGGGACTTGAAGAAGGGCGCGACTTCGACCGTGAGGAAACCCTTCGCGACGAGCTCGGCATAGTCATCCACAACGAGGACACCGGCAAGCGCATGCGCCCCGACTTCATACTCCACTACCCCGACAAAACCGACATCGTCGTGGACTGTAAAGTATCCCTCAACGCCCTGTCCGACTACTTTGCCGCCGAGACTGAAGAGGAGCGCAAAGAAGCCTCCGGCCGCAACCTCAGAGCCATCCTGGACCAGGTTGACAACTTGGCGCGCAAGGACTACGCCGCCTATCTTCAGTCAGGTCGCAAGTGCCTGGATTACACGGTCATGTTCGTCCCCAACGTAAATGCCCTCATCCTGGCCCGCCAGCTCAATCCCCATATCATTTCGGACGCTTTCCGCAAGAATGTTCTCATCACCAGCGAGGAGACTCTCATGCCTTTCCTGCGCCTGGTGCGTTCAGCCTGGGTCAACTTTGAGCAGGCCCGCAACCAGGAAAAGATAGTGGGCGCCGCCCAGCGCATGATAGACCGGGTGGCCGACTTCTGCAACTCCTACGCCGAGGTGGGCAAGAAACTCGAAGACGCCCGCCGCAGCTATGAAGCCGGCGACAAGAAGCTCCGCGAAAGCGGCCAGAGCATCCTCCGCGCGGCACGTGAAGTGGAGACTCTGGGCGTTAAGGGAAAGAAAGACCTTCCGCCACTCCTGGAAGACTGATTACGGCTCAGCTATGCAGCACCTGGCCAGACGGGAGGCATCTTCTTCAGGGAGGATGCCAGCCTTGGCCAGACCCTGCACAGTCCATTCTTCACGAGGCGTATTTTCCCTGAAAAGAACAATGGAATGTGCTGCCTGCCAGGACTTTATGTACGGATGAAGCCTGAGGCTATCTTCCGGCAGAGTCCACAGCCGGAATGCTTTTGAAGGGCGGGAGCACACGATAAGGTCCGACAGGCCGTCGTACTTCTCTTTATCGAAATGATATATGTCCATCAGTTGTTCCTTGAACGAATAGCCCCCAAGGCGCTGGCGGTACTGGACCATCTTTGCGGAAAAGTAAGGGCCTATGCCAGGCAGTCCGTCGAAAGCAGCCGAATCGGCCTTGTTGATGTCCAGCTTGGGTATGCTGATGTAAGGTTCCAGACGCCTGTATACTGAATCGGACACCACGAACGAGGCCGCAAAGTCGGAGGGTCTGCGAAAACGGCCTCCCTTTGCCCTGTAATTAAGGATCGACTGCGCCTGCTTCTCGCTGAAGCCAAGCCTCTGAAGGTCTTCAAAACTCACCGTGTTAGGGTTGAAACGGAAGTTCTCCACCTTGCGGCGGGCCGTACGCCGTACCTGCTCCACAGGCGCGCTGTGCACGGCGTTGTGCCTGATAGTATCTACAGGAGTAATGTACACAGTATCAGGAACATCCCTGGCTGCAGCAATCTTAAGCACAACCGCACGCTGCACAAACAGCGCCGACTGATATCCGATGATTAGGAATGCAAGGGCGATACCGCCCGTTTTGACTACCGACGAAGGAGCTTTTCTATCGCTCCGTTTGCTGTTCTTCTCCACAATCCGTCCCCTCCTGCTTGTACTTGTTGCGATGCTCGCGGTGCTCCACTACCGGGAGGCCCGCCACCACGATAACGATTTCGCCCTTGGGCTCAACGGCCCTGAAGTGTTCGAGCACCTCTGCCAGGCTCCCCCGGCAGTGCTCCTCATGCAGTTTGGAAATCTCCCGCGCCACCGAGCACTCGCGCCCGGGGCCAAAGACATCCACAAACTGTTCCAGCGTCGAACATAGACGCTTTGGTGATTCATAGAATATCATAGTTCTTGTTTCTTGGATAAGTGAATTCAGCAGGGTTCTGCGGCCTTTCTTCTGGGGCAGGAAGCCCTCGAAGCAGAAACGGTCGCATGGAAGGCCGGAGCTTACAAGGGCGGGAATACACGCCGTGGCGCCGGGCAGAGTCTGCACCTCAATACCCGCACGGGCACACTCGCGGGCCAGAAGGAAACCGGGGTCTGATATGCCCGGAGTTCCGGCATCGCTTACCAGAGCCACGGACAAACTGGCAAGCAGTTTCTCCTTTACCAGGCCAACTGTCTGATGTTCATTGTATTTATGATGCGATACGAGCTTTCCCCTGATGCCGTAGTGCTGGAGCAGAAGCCCGCTGGTACGTGTATCCTCGGCAAGGATGATGTCGGCTTGCTTGAGAACCTCCAGGGCGCGCAAAGTAATGTCGTCCAGGTTGCCCACCGGAGTAGGGACTATGTAAAGAATTCCGCTCGCCATATCGCAAGTTTTTCTTATATTTGTATGCACAAAGTTAAGAAATGTTTTCAGAGAACCACAAAAAAACCGGCTGCATCGAAGTAGTTTGCGGCTCCATGTTCTCGGGCAAGACCGAAGAACTCATCAGGCGCCTCCGCCGCGCCCAGTTTGCCAACCAGAAAATAGCCATTTTCAAACCGGCCATCGACAACCGGTATTCCGATGTGGAGGTGGTTTCACACGACTTTCACAAAATCTCCTCCAAGCCCATAGCAGACGCCGCCGAAATGCTTAAAATCCCCGCCGACGTCGAGGTCGTGGGCGTAGACGAGGCCCAGTTCTTTGGTGCCAACCTTGTTGAAGTGTGCCAGACACTGGCCGGGAAAGGCGTTCGCGTCATCGTGGCCGGCCTTGACACCGACTACTTGGGCAAACCTTTCGGTCCTATGCCCCAGCTTATGGCCGTAGCCGAGGATGTCCAGAAGGTCCATGCTATCTGTGTAAAGTGCGGCAACCTCGCCAACCATTCGCACCGCTTGAGCAAGAGCAAAGACCTTGTGGTTCTTGGAGAGAAAGACATCTACGAGCCCCTGTGCCGCGAGTGCTACCTTAAGGCCATCGCCGAAGAGGTCTAACGTCTGGGATGGTGCTTCAGCACCGCTTTCTGCCAGGTCTGAGAATCTATATGCGTGTAAATCTCTGTCGTGAGAATGCTCTCGTGACCGAGCATTTCCTGCACTACACGCAGGTCTGCGCCGTTTTCTACCAGATGTGTGGCGAACGAGTGGCGGAAGGTATGGGGCGAAATATCCTTGCGTACGCCGGCCAGCATGGCGCGCTGCTTGACCATGTTGAACACCGAAACCCTGCTGAGCGGACCGCCTCGCAGATTCAGGAAGGCAAGGTCGGAGTATTCGGGACGGGCGGGTTCGGGACGTACCTCGTACCAGGCATCAAGCGCTTCCAGGGCGGGGGCGCCGATGGGCACCAGGCGCTCCTTGTCCCCTTTTCCAACTACCCTGACGAAGGAACGGTCGGGATAGATGTGCGAGATCAGAAGGCCGCACGCTTCCGATACACGCAATCCGCAGCCGTACAGCACTTCCAGTATCGCCCTGTCCCTGATATCCCCGGGCCGGGAGGCGGGTACGGATTCAATAATAGCCGTAACTTCCTGAACCGAAAGCACTTCAGGCAAATAGCGCCCGAGCTTGGGTGCATCTACCCTGTCGCAGGGATTGTCTTTGCGTTCACCCTCAAGTATCAGGTAATCAAAATAGGAACGAAGAGCGCTGAGCACATGGGCCTGACTACGTTTGGAGAGAGCGGCAGAGCGTTTGCGGATGTAGTCCTCAACGTCATCCGGTGTGCACTCGGAAGGCTTGCGCCCCTCCAGGAACTGCAGGAAGCCGGCTGCCTCGGCACTGTAAGATGCTACAGTATTGGGCGAAAGCTGTCTTTCAATAGAAAGATGATACGAAAAAGGATCCACATACAAATTTAGCAATTTTTTATTACATTTGTAGGTTGTATGAAGAGGTGTCTGATTAGAATAGCTTGCGTGCTTGCCTGCGCCGCAGTATTGCTATCCTGTTCCAAAGTGGAGCGGGAGCTGCTGCCGAGCCGCAGGGTCGTACTCCTATACGGAGCTGCATTCAGCAATCTTTCTACAGATATCGACAAAAACTTCAACGACTTCTGCAAAGGCGAACTCCCCTATGTGGGCAGCGAGGACGTGCTTCTGGTCTATAACCATATACCTTCTAAATATGGGGTATACACGCCCACTGAGCCGGTTCTATACCGAGCCTATAAGGGCCAGGACAACATAATCCGCAAGGACACCCTGATTGTCTATCCATCCTCGGATATAAGCGGATCGCCCGAAGTTTTGAGCAAAGTCCTGACCGATGTCAAGGACATGTTTCCGGCCCGCAGCTACGGCCTTCTATTCTCGTCGCACGGCAAGGGCTGGCTGCCCAAGGGCTACAGCGAGGGCAGCGGAATATCGCTGTTTTCGGTTAAAGACCCTCTGCCCTGGCACCCTCCGACCAAAGATCTAGGCATCGAAAAAGTCGAAGGCTCCGGAATAGAAATAGCCGACCTCCCGGGAGCCATCCCCATGCACCTGGATTTCATAATCATGGACGCGTGCCTTATGGGCTGCGTTGAAGTTGCCTACGAACTCCGGGACAAGTGCGACATACTGATCTTCTCCCCCACCGAAATACTCAGCAGCGGCATGAACTACTATTCAATGCCCCGGCAGCTTCTGAATATTCCTGTCCCCGACCTTACCGGTCTGTCAAAAGACTACTACGAGATGTATCAGGCCCAGAGCGGACTGTACAAGTCTGCCACCATTACCATGGTGGATTGCTCCAAGACACAAGCTCTGGCAGACGCGGTAGCCGAAATCGTAGGCGCCCATCGTGATGGAATCTCCTCTGCCGACAGGTCAGAAGTCCAGGCCTACTTTTATGCCAGTTCCAGCATTGAACTTCATAAATTCTTCGATCTTAGGGACATCCTGGTCAAGGCAGGAGCTACAGACTCCGAGCTTGAAAGGCTCGACAAAGCCCTGAACGAGTGTATCATTTATACAGCCGCCACCGAAAAGTTCTTCGAACTGGAGCTGAAATCGGTCTGCGGCTTGAGCATGTATCTCCCCGAAGATGACGATACTGAACTGAACGACTTCTACAAAACCCTCTCCTGGAACAAAGCCATTGGGCTAATTCAATAACGCCATGTCATTCATCGAAGAAAAAATCGCGCTGGAAGGTCTTACATTTGACGATGTACTGCTCATTCCGGCCTATTCCGCCGTACTCCCCAGGGAGGTCAGCCTGAACTCCCGATTCTCCAGGAACATCACCCTGAACATACCATTCGTATCCGCAGCAATGGACACCGTAACCGAGGCGCCTATGGCTGCTGCTATCGCTCTAGAAGGTGGTATCGGAGTGATACACAAGAACATGACAGTGGAGCGGCAGGCCGCAGAAGTGCGCATTGTCAAGGAAACCACAATACCCGCAGCCAAAGCCCAGGCATGTACCGGCTCTGACGGACGCCTTAGGGTAGCGGCCGGCATAGGAGTTACTCCCGACGCGCTTGAGCGTGCCCGCGCCCTTGCCGATGCCGGAGTTGACGCCCTGGTTATCGACAGCGCCCACGGCCATAGCAAGGGGGTTATTGACCAGCTGGCAAGGGTCAAGGCTGCCCTTCCCCAGATCGACATCGTGGTCGGCAACGTCGCCACGGCCGAGGCAGGCCGCATGCTCATGTTGGCTGGAGCCGATGCCGTCAAGGTAGGCATAGGCCCCGGCTCGATCTGCACCACCCGAATAGTAGCAGGCGTGGGGGTGCCGCAGATTACCGCCATTTATGAAGTTGCAAAAACCCTTGAGGGCAGCGGCGTTCCTGTAATAGCCGACGGCGGGCTGCGTTACTCCGGTGACTGTGTCAAAGCTCTGGCCGCCGGCGGGGACTGTGTCATGTGCGGTTCGATGTTCGCCGGCACACTTGAATCTCCCGGCGAGGTAATCGATATAGACGGAGTCAAGTTCAAGACCTACCGCGGCATGGGCAGCATCGACGCAATGAACGCCGGCTCCAAAGACCGCTACTTCCAGAGCGGAGAGACCCAGACCAAGAAGCTTGTACCAGAAGGTATTGTTGGGCGCGTGGCCTACAAAGGGACACTGGAAGACACTGTGTATCAGCTTATTGGCGGCCTACGCTCGGGCATGGGTTACTGTGGTGCGGCCACAATAGAGGAACTTAAAAAGGCCCGCTTCACAAGGGTTACCGCAAGCGGAATGGCCGAGAGTCACCCCCATGACATTACCATTACCAAGAAGGCTCCAAATTATTCCAAGAACTGTTAATTAGTATTGTATAGTTATGACTACAGGTAACGTCCGCCCCGCTGATATGGAGCGCATCACTACGCCGGCTCTGGCGCAGAAGTTCATTGATGAACAGGTCAAAGAGCTCCGAGCTCAGATCGGAGACAAAAAAGTGCTGCTGGCTTTGTCCGGTGGCGTAGATTCTTCCGTCGTGGCTGCTTTGCTTATCAAGGCTGTTGGCAAGCAGCTGATTGCCGTACATGTGAACCATGGGCTGCTGCGCAAGGGCGAGCCCGAGCAAGTGATCCGTGTATTCCGTGACGAGTTTAAAGCCAATCTTGTTTATGTCGACGCTACCGACCGTTTCCTCGACAAACTGGCCGGCGTGGCAGACCCTGAGCAGAAGCGCAAGATCATCGGCGCCGAGTTTATCCGTGTATTCGAAGAAGAGGCCCGCAAGCTTGAGGGCATCAGTTTCCTTGCCCAGGGCACTATTTATCCCGATATTCTGGAATCCGGCCCCGTCAAGTCCCACCACAACGTGGGAGGTCTCCCCGAAGACCTTCAGTTTGAGCTTGTCGAGCCCGTCAAACTGCTATTTAAAGACGAAGTTCGCGTTGTGGGCAAAGAGCTGGGGCTTCCTGACAACATGGTATACCGCCAGCCTTTCCCCGGGCCCGGCCTGGGCGTACGCTGCACCGGCGCAATTACTCGCGACCGTCTTGCCGCCCTCCGCGAGAGCGACGCCATCCTGCGTGAAGAGTTTGAAAAGAACGGGCTTGCCGGCAAGGTATGGCAGTACTTTACCATCGTTCCCGACTACAAGTCAACAGGTGTGAAAGACGGCAAACGCTGCTGGGACTGGCCTGTGGTCATCCGTGCCGTCAACACCCGCGACGCCATGACCGCCACCATCGAGGAGATTCCTTATGAGCTGCTGCACCGGATCACCAAGCGCATTATAACCGAGGTTCCAGGTGTGAACCGGGTCCTTTACGACCTTACACCCAAGCCCTCAGGTACAATAGAGTGGGAGTAAAAGGCCTGGAGCGTGTTCTCCATGAGCATTGCTATAGTCATGGGGCCTGCACCTCCCGGAACCGGAGTGATGAAGCCCGCAACCTGCGAAACTGCTTCAAAGTCCACATCACCAGCAAGTTTACCGTCTGCGGTACGATTGATCCCGACGTCGATTACCACGGCGCCGGGTTTTATCATGTCAGCCGTAATCATACGGGGCCGGCCCACGGCTGCGACCAGGATATCAGCCTGGCGCGTGACGGAAGCAAGATCGACCGTCCGGGAGTGAGCAATAGTTACCGTGGCATTGCGGTCAAGCAACAGTTTGGCCACCGGCTTGCCGACTATGTTGCTGCGGCCTACCACCACGGCATTCTTGCCTTTGATATCTATGCCGGTGCTCTCTATCAATTTGATTACTCCCAAAGGCGTGCAGGGCACAAAACATGGCCTTCCAAGCCAAAGTGCAGCCACGTTGGACGGGTGGAAGCCGTCCACATCTTTTGAAGGGTCGATGGCATCCAGCACGGCGTTCTCGTCCACATGCTCCGGGAGCGGGAGCTGAATAAGGATGCCGTCAACTGACGGATCGGCATTAAGCCTTTGCACCTCTGCGAGCAACTCCCCGGTGGTGATACTCGCGGGCAACTCTATCAGAGGGCTGTCGATTCCCACATATTCGGCCGCTGAAACTTTACCTTTAACGTACGAACGGCTGGCAGGATCATCTCCAACTATAACCACGGCCAGACAGGGCCTCCTGAGGCCCTTGGAGGCCAATTCCTGCACTTTGCCGCGAATACTGTCCTTGACGCTCACCGATAGAGCTTTACCGTCAATTATCTTGCTCATAGTGTTGCAAAGATACTCATTAATTAGCTATATTTGCAAGGTATGAAACGATTATTGACCATAATCATCGCCTCTTCGCTGTGCCATGCGGCACTGGCACAGGCCGACCTGCGCTGCGTATATAATTTTGCCCCGGACTCCCCCGTCGCCTCTGCAATAATAGAAAACTGGAACGTTGACAGATGGGGAGACAATTACCTCAACGCCGGGATCGGGATAACCCTGAGTCCCTTCGGCCTTGGCGGAGGATATCTGGACTATGCCCGCAACTTCAACTTCTGGCATAACGTCCCGGTTCTCAAGGACTTCAGCCTCCAGGCTGAGTTCAACGGCCGCTCTTTCACAGGCAATTTCAACGCTTTGTTCGGCGTGTCCTACACAGTCCCCATACAAAAGCACGTGTTACGTGCCTCGGTGCTTTACAAGACCTTCAGCGGAGGGGCCATCAGCCTCTTCCCCATGCAAGTCACCCTGCTCTGGCGCCTCTACGACCTGTTTGGAGTGCGCGGACTTGACTTCCGCGGTACCGCCCGGGGCTGGGGCGAGGTCAACATGTACTGGTACGGCGACGAAAAGCCCACGGCTGCCGGTCCTGGCCTTATTACAATTGTTGCGGCACCTCAGCTTTGGTATGCTGCCGGCCAGTTCGTGGGAGCCGGACGCTTGAGCGTTGGCGGCGAGGTGGAGCTATCATACAACTGGCTCGGACGCAGTGGATTCCACGTACGCCCGAGCGCAGGTATCAAATTACAATTCTAGAACAAAAGCAAGAAGCACAGAGCAGCCAGCGCGCCGCCCACAAGGGGGCCTGCTACGGGTATCCAGCTGTAGCTCCAGCCGCTGTCCCTCTTGCCCTTTATGGGCAGGATAGCATGTGCAATACGGGGAGCAAGATCCCTGGCGGGATTGATTGCATATCCCGTGGCGCCGCCGAGCGACATACCGATGGCCATTATCAAACAGGTCACAGGTATTGCTCCAATGCTGCCCATGCCGACCACCGGAGTATTCTCCTTGGTTGAGAACATGAGTATTACGAATACCAGCAGGCATGTTGCGAGCGCTTCGCAGAAGAAGTTGCGCCAGTTGTTGCGGATGGCAGGCATGGTGCAGAAAACACCCAGTTTGCCATCGGGATCGTCGGTTGCGTCGAAGTGATCCTTATAGAAGAGGTACACCGCCAGGGCGCCCAGGAAGCCGCCAAGCATCTGTGCCACGACATACGGGAGAACATCCGCCCATGCAAAGCTTCCGGCCACGGCAAGGCCCAGGGTGACTGCCGGATTAAGGTGTGCACCAGAGTATGGCCCCGCAATGAATACGCCGCACATAACGGCAAGGCCCCAGCCCAGGGTGATTACTACCCATCCGCCGCCCAGGCCCTTGGATTTCTTGAGGTTGGTACAGGCGACAACGCCGTCGCCCAACAGAATGAGCACGAAAGTGCCCACCAGTTCAAAAATACATTTGGTCAGTAGTTCCATATCGTTATTTAACTAGTGTACGGGAGATTGCATCCCTCCATCCGGCCACGGCGGCGTTGACCGACTCCTGCGAGGCGGCGGGAGTAAAGCGGCGCTCAGCCTGCCACTGGGCCTTGAGGGACTCCAGGGATGTCCAGAAGCCTACGGCCAGGCCGGCCAGATAGGCGGCACCCAGGGCCGTGGTTTCCGTTACTACGGGGCGTACCACGTCGGTACCGAGTATATCGGCCTGGAACTGCATCATGAGGTTGTTGCGTGAGGCACCGCCGTCCACTTTGAGCGAGCGGAGGGCTATGCCTGCATCGCGGCGCATGGCGTCAACCACGTCCATGGTTTCAAAAGCGATACCTTCAAGTGCGGCGCGGGCAATATGGGCGGCGCTGGTGCCGCGGGTGATACCGGTTATAGTACCCTTGGCGTAAGGATCCCAATAAGGGGCTCCAAGACCGGTAAGGGCAGGAACCAGATAGACTCCTCCATTGTCGGGGACCTGCGAGGCAAGAGCTTCAATTTCAGAGGATTGCTTGATCAGGCCAAGGCCGTCCCTCAGCCACTGGACGATAGAGCCGGCAACAAACACGCTGCCCTCGAGGGCGTAATCCACCCGGTCCCCTATTTTCCATGCTATGGTGGTCAGCAGCTTGTTCTGCGACTTGATGGCCTTGGAACCGCTGTTCATGAGCAGGAAACAGCCGGTTCCGTAGGTATTCTTGACATCGCCGGGCTCGGTACACATCTGGCCGAAGAGAGCGGCCTGCTGGTCCCCTGCAGCACCTGCAACGGGTACGCCGCCAAGCAGCTCGCAGCTGCCGTACACCTCGCTGCTGGAGCGCACCTGGGGCATCATGGATGCCGGAATTCCCAGCAGATCAAGCAGTTCCTCGTCCCACTTGAGAGTATGGATGTTGAACAGCATGGTGCGGGAAGCATTGGTGACGTCGGTGCAGTGTACACGGCCTCCGGTGAGTTTCCATATCAGCCAGCTGTCGACAGTGCCAAAACGCAGGTTGCCCTGGCGTGCAAGGTCGCGGGCGTCCTCGACATTCTCGAGTATCCAGCGGATTTTGGTGCCGCTGAAATAGGCGTCGATGAGAAGGCCGGTCTTGTCGCGGATCTTTTCCGTCAAGCCAAGGGCCTTGAGGGAATCACAATACTCGGATGTACGGCGGTCCTGCCAAACTATGGCGTTGTACACGGGCTTGCCGGTGCGGGCGTCCCACACTATGGTGGTTTCGCGCTGGTTGGTGATGCCGAGCGCAGCTATCTCGGAGGCGTCGATGCCCAGTTTGGACACCACGTCCAGCATGACGCCGGACTCGCTCTCCCAGATTTCCTCGGGATCGTGCTCGACCCAGCCGGGACGGGGAAAGTGTTGGGTGAATTCTTTCTGGCTTACAGCCAGTGGATTGCCGTCATGGTCGAAAATGATGGCCCGGGAACTGCTTGTTCCCTGATCGAGTGAGAGTATATACTTTTTCATAATTGTCTTTCGCAAATATAATTCTTTTTTGGTATTTTTGCAGGACTAATACTCAATTACAATGAACCAGCACTTTAAATTATTGCTTGTTTCTGCAGCACTTCTGGCTGCTGCCGCTTGTTCCCCGGCAAAAAAACTATCATACTCACCCGAATCCGGCTTCCCCGTCATCGACCAGCAGGGCCAGATAGCCATCGTGGCTCACCGCGGCTTCTGGAAATCCGAGCAGGGCGGCATGAGCGAGAACTCAATAGCCTCTCTCAAAGCAGCCCAGGACGCAGGCCTGTGGGGCAGCGAATGTGACATCCACATCACCGCCGACGATGTGGTCATAGTAAACCACGACAACAGCATCGAGGGCAAGAAAATCGCCACCCACAACTTCTCGGACTTCGCCTCCGACCTGCTGCCCAACGGCGAACGCCGTCCCACCCTTGACGAGTATCTGGACCAGGCAGCAAAAAGCACAACAACCAAACTCATCATCGAGTTCAAGAAACAGCCTTCCGAGGACCGCGAGGATCTGCTGGTCGCCAAAACCATCGCCGCCCTCAAGGTCCATAAACTCTATGACCCCAACCGCGTGCTGTTCATCAGCTTCAGCAAGTACATGTGCGACGTGCTCGCCCGCCTCTGCCCCGAGTTCATCAACCAGTACCTCTCGTCCGACATCCTCAAGGACGAAACCCCTTCCAAATACGCCGACCAGGGCATTAACGGAGTCGACTACTACTACAAGATGCTGGCCGCCCATCCCGAGTGGGTCAAAAACGCCCACGGCCGCGGAATGTCGGTCAACGCCTGGACAGTAAACAAAGAGGACGACATCAAAAAGATGATTGAAATCGGCGTCGACGCCATCACCACCAACGAACCCCTGCTTACCAGGCAGCTCCTTGGAGACAAAGAATACAAAAAAAAATAGATCCTATGATTAAAGTAGAATTAAATGGATGCAAATCCTTCGTAAAGGAGGCCGATTATCAGCAATACGTACAGAAGGCCCTTGCCGCCTACGATGTACTTGACAAGGAAACCGGCGCCGGCAATGACTTCCTCGGCTGGAAGACCCTGCCCGACGGCACCCCCGAATCGCTTATCAAAGAATTCGAAGCTGTCCGTGACGACTGGCAGCAGATGGGTGTCAACCTGGTGGTTGTAATAGGCATAGGTGGCTCATACCTTGGTGCCCGGTGCGCAGTTGAAGCTCTTAATCACCAGTTCCTTCCCCCTCAGAACAGCCCGCGCGTGGTATTTGCCGGCAACAACCTCTCCGAGGAATACCTCGCGGAGATGATGGACCTTGCAGCCCAGAGCAACGTGGCATGCATCGTTATATCCAAATCCGGCACCACTACCGAGCCCGCCGTGGCATTCCGCATAGTCAAGGAACACATCGAGCGCCGCTACGGCGAGGCTGAGGCCTCCGCCCGCATAGTGGCCATTACCGATGCTGTAAAGGGCGCCCTCAAAACCCTCTCAAACCAGGAAGGATACCGCACCTTCGTAGTCCCCGACAACGTGGGAGGCCGCTTCTCCGTGCTGTCACCGGTGGGTCTGCTGCCCATCTGCGTCGCCGGATACGACATCCGTGAAATGCTCCGCGGCGCCGCTGCCGCCAAGCAGCAGGTAAGCGTCCGCAGCGCCGAAAATCCTGCCGTCAAGTACGCCGCAATGCGCAATCTCCAGTATTTCGAACTCGGCAAGAAGGTCGAGGTACTCGTAACCTACAACCCCCGCCTGATGTTCCTGGGCGAGTGGTGGAAGCAGCTCTTCGGCGAGTCCGAGGGTAAGGACGGCAAGGGTATCTATCCCGCCTCTGCCAACTTCACCACCGACCTGCACTCCATCGGCCAGTTCATCCAGGATGGCGACCGCTGCATGTTCGAAACCGTAGTCAGCGTGGAGAAGTCACGCCGCAGCGTCCTCATCGGCTCAGACGCCCAGAACCTGGATCAGCTCAACTACCTTGCCGGCCAGCATGTGGAGCACTGCAACGCTATGGCTGCCCTAGGCACCAAACTCGCCCATATCGACGGCGGCGTGCCACAGATCGAGATCGGCATAGAGCAGGTCAATGAATTCTGCATCGGCGAGATATTCTACTTCTTTGAGGCCGCCTGCGGCATCAGCGCCTATCTGCTTGGCGTGAATCCTTTCAACCAGCCCGGTGTGGAGGCCTACAAGAAGAATATGTTCGCCCTGCTCCGCAAGCCTGGCTACGAGGCCCAGACTGAAGAAATCCTCAAACGACTGGAATAGCCGAATAGAGCACTTCGCTTAGAGTAGGATGCGCGTGAATGATATCACGCGCATTTTGCGTTGTGGCCCCAAGGGCAACAAGCACGGCGGCCTCGTGGATGATGTCCGAGGCATGGGCGCCCATTATATGCACGCCAAGGATACGTCCGCTGGCTTTGTCGGCCAGCACCTTGCACCATCCGTCGGCAAGGCCGGAAGCCACGGCCTTGCCGTTAGCCCGGTAATTGGCCTTGCCCACAGCGAGTTCAATGCCGGAGCACTCTTCTTCTGTACGGCCAACGCAGGCAACTTCGGGCACTGTAAAGACTGCAGCGGGCACGACGGAAAAGTCAATTCCGTCTTTCACGCCGCAGATGTGGTTCAGGGCTCTCCTGCCCTGGGCCGTGGCCACGTGCGCCAGCATCATGCCGCCGGTTATATCGCCTATGGCATATATGCCAGCCACACTGGTTTGGAAGTCGGAGTCAACTTCAATCCCCTTGGGTGTATATTTGATGCCCAGATCGTCTAGGTTCAGTGACTTAAGGTTTGGCCGCCTGCCGACTGCCATAAGTATGCAGTCGGCTTGAGTGGTAAACGATTTGTCTTTTTTGGTCCAGCTTACGCTCCCCTTCTCAATCGCCGTTACGCAGGCAGAAGTTTCGATTACGATACCGCGTTTGGTCAGAGCGGCTTTCAGACGCTTGGACAGATCGACATCAAAGCGCGGCAGTATATTGGGGCAGTATTCCAGGACGGTAACTTCTGATCCGAACTTGCGGTACACCGAAGCGAATTCCAGCCCGATTACGCCGCCTCCAATTACGCAGAGGCGCTGTGGTACATAATCCAGGTTGAGCATGGCCGCAGAATCCAAGGCCTCCCCGGCACCAGGTATAGGAAGGTACGCACTGACCGAGCCTGTGGCGATTATTATGGCATCACCCTCGTAAACCTGCCCGTCGGCCTCCACGCTGCGGGGACCGGCAAGGCGGGCATGGCCGTTCACCAGGGTTATGAGCTTATTGCGCATGAGCTGTGCGATTCCGTCCTGAAGCTGGGCTATGACTTCGTTCTTGCGGACCTGGTCGGGCGCATCCATGGCGCACAGGGCCTTGGTAGGAATGCAACCTTCGTTTAGACAAGTACCTCCAAGAGGGCCGTCCTGCACAAGGACAACTTCTATTCCGCGGGATGCAGCCTCGGCTGCTGTCTCATAACCGCCGGGACCGGCGCCGATGATAATGATTCTCATACTGGATCTACGTCTATTATTACTCTTATCCGGCCACCGGTCTTCTTCTCGAAGGCCAGGGCCCTTTGTTTCAATTCATTTTTGCGTGCGGTCAGGGATGCGTCGGCAGGGAAAGAAAGACGCTCTTTATGCCCGCCGAAGTCGGTGTCTATCAGTCGTGTATAAGGGGGCAGGCCGAAGCGCTTGCGCTCTTCCAGCAGCTTTTCTGCAAGGGTTGCGGGGGCTCCGAAAACAGGATGACCGGGCTTGGCCGTCTGTACCAGGAAAACACCGGCACATTGCTCTGCAAGCATGGAAAGAGCCTGGATGGCCCTCTCGTCGGCCCTGAAATCGCCTTCGGGGAAAAGGGCGTCGGCCTGCAGCACAGCAACTATTCCGTACTGGCGCAAGTCGGTAAGGGATGCCTGCTGGAGGGTGAAGATATCGACCTTCCTTTCACCGAACGCAATGGTGACGTCCTCTATCAGTTCATCGGGCTTCTCCCATCCGCGGATGAGCGCCACAGGGCCTTCGGTCAGGGAGGCGGCCTCGAGGAGCTTACGGGATATACGGCCCACCATGCCATGCTTCCTGCGTTCGGCGCCTATATCCACAAGTACCATTTCGGGCGCCGCAGCGCCGGTGGACCTGAGGATGTACTTCCCTGCCCCGGCATTGTAGAGCGATTCAAGCGAGGGGAAGGGACTGCCAAGAATCACACGGGCGCGGTGCAGGCGCCCAAGCACTACTGCCGCATCGCGGGCATTATACCGGGGGGACGGCTCGGTCTGCTTGAACAGAGGGTCGTGTTCGTTTTCTACTATTATGAGCCCCAAACGGCTGAATGGCAGGAAGATAGAGCTCCGTGTGCCGATGACGACCTGACCTCCGAAGTTGCGCACATCGTCGGCTATTCTGCGGCGGCGGACGTCGGTAATGCGGGAGTTGACGCAGTGTACCTGGCCGGGGAACGCCTCTTCAAAAACGGCCTGCAACTGTTCTCCCGCAGCGACCTCGGGGATGAGCACCAGGACGTTCAGGCCGGAATCAAGAGTTGAACGGCACTGTTTGAGATATTCGGGTGTGCGGTTACCTCCGCTCAGGAGCATGGGCTTGCCCGGGCTGGGCTTGACAGGACTGCGGTCCGGGATCAGGGTAAGCGAGTCTATTTGCCGCTGGATGGACTGCAGCTCCCCTTCCAGCCGCTCGCGGACGTTGTCGCGGTGCTTGCGTTCCAGGGCCTCCTGACGGACGGCCAGCCTCTGGCGCAGACGTTCAAGAATGTTGGCGGCCTTCTGCTCGCTGAGCATCTTGCCGGCAGGATACGCCGCCTTGAATACCTCGCCGGGCGTGCAGAGGTAGTAGGAGCTGAGGAAGTCCCAGAAGGCCAGTTCCTCCCGGCTTATCGGAGGAAGATTGTCGGCAACCTCCAGAATGTCCTGAATTCGGGAGGCATCAACATCGGGCTGGACACCGGTACGATAAACCACACCGGCATAGCGCCTGTGGGCAAAAAGCACAGTCACCCTGTGCCCCGCCTCAAGACGACGCGGACTCCTGTACACCGGAATCCACTCCAGCCGAAGGGGCACAAGCACCTGTATGTAATGAACTTCTTCCATCCAAATACAAATTTAGCAAAAAATAATTTGCAAAGTCTTAAAATATTTATACCTTTGCAATCCCCTTAGGAAAAGGTGCTGTAGCTCAGATGGTAGAGCAATGGACTGAAAATCCATGTGTCGGCAGTTCGATTCTTCCCAGCACCACAG
>CACXCS010000082.1 GCA_902766255.1 uncultured Bacteroidia bacterium | reverse complement strand
CCTCTCCGGCTTCACAGCCAAGCTCGCCGGCACTGAGCGCGGTATCACCGAGCCCACTCCGACCTTCTCCGCCTGCTTCGGCCAGGCCTTCCTTGAGCTTCACCCTACCAAGTACGCCGAGGAGCTCGTCAAGAAGATGGAAAAGAGCGGCGCCCGTGCATACCTTGTGAACACCGGCTGGAACGGCACCGGCAAGCGCATCTCCATCCGCGACACACGCGGCATCATTGATGCCATCCTCAGCGGCGCCATCGACAAGGCTCCCACCAAGAAGATTCCTTTCTTTGACTTCGAGGTTCCCACCGTTCTTGAAGGCGTCGATACCGGCATCCTCGATCCTCGCGACACCTACTCCGATCCTGCAGTTTGGGACGAGAAGGCCAAGGATCTCGCAGGCCGCTTCATCAAGAACTTCCACAAGTACGAGAGCAATGCCGCCGGCAAGGCCCTGGTCGCCGCCGGTCCCCAGCTTTAGTCCTCCGGAATTAACTACCATTAACGAAGGCGACTAATAAGTGATTATTGGTCGCCTTCGTTTTTTTGTAAGGCTGATGCAGCTTCGCAGCAGCGGCAGCTGCCTCCCGACTTCGCCGCGCAACAGTTGCAGAAGCCATCTTCCGGATGCTGTGGACGGTAGCGAGGGGGGGGCTGCGAGCCTTTGAGAGACCACCGGTGATGAGGATGATGAAAGATTTGTTGGAGGAGCGGTTTATTTGCAATCATTGTTTATCTTTGTTGATGATTGGGTTCAATAACTATTATTTATATGAAATCATTTAGGATTATTAAGTGCTTGTCGCTGTTTGCGTCACTCATCGCTGGGGCTGTGGCGTGCGGTACAAAGGCAGAAGCGCCCAAAGTACTGGTGCTCTATTATTCACAATCGTCTAACACCAAAACGGTTGCAGAGGAATTTGCAAAACGTATGGGAGCCGATTTGGAAGAGATTACGCCGGTCGAACCCTACGCAGGCACTTATCAGGAGGTCATCGAACGCAGCCGCAAGGAAAGGGGACTCAAGGTTCTGCCCAAGGTGAATCCCTTATCCAGCGTCATTTCATCTTACGATATCATCTTCCTTGGATACCCTGTGTGGTTCGGCACCTATGCGCTTCCGGTGGCATCGCTGCTGGACAGCATCGATCTGAGCGGTAAGAAGGTAGTTCCTTTCTGCACCTTCGGCAGCGGCGGGCTGTCCACAAGTTCCAGGGACCTGGCCGCCAGATTCCCGGATGCGGAGATTCTTCCCGGCTACGGCGTGCGCGCAGCAAGGATTGAGGCGGCACCGCAGGAAATCGACACTTTCCTCAAGGCGGGCGGCTTCATCGAGGGAGACTTTACTCCGCTTGAGGAATTCCCTGAGCAGCATGCAGTCAGCGAGGAAGAAGCGGCCATCTTCGACGCCGCCGTGGGAGACTATCCCATGATTCACGCAAAGGCGTCAGAAGTGAGTTCCCGCGCAATCCCCGGGGGAACTGAGTATCTCTTTACGGCGGTAGACCTCCCCAGAGAGGGAGTTCCCCAGCAGCCCGGACGCGAGTTCAAGGTGTACGTAAACGCTATCGAAGGGCAGGCTCCCGAGTTCACCCAGGTGGTGAGATAACGGATGTACTCCCCTGCCGGAGTATCCACAGCGCATTGAAATAAAATGCGTATCTTTGATGTCAATATGTCCAAAGGCTCATTATTCTTTCTCCTGCTGGCAGCAGCGGCCGCACTGACACTCTCCTGTTCCAGGGAGGAGATTCCGGCACCCCCGCACGTTGAAGAACTGCCTGAAGCAGAAATACTTGCGATGGTCCGCTCAGACGTTCCCAACTCGGCCTTCTACAAGGATATCTTCCTGGACGGTGGATGCGAACTCAACCCCGGCGTCAAAGAAAACGGCATTGTCATCAACGGCCGCCTGCCCTATGCCCTTGAAAAGGCGGGGATAAAGTCTGCCGAGTACTTCCTGGCTACCGTTGACGATGTATCAAACGGCTGGACTGAGAACGATCATGACCTGCAAACGCTCATAATGGTGGGCAACCCTGACGATGTGAACGGAGTCCTGCTCTATCCCGACGGGCAGCCGCGATTCAGGATGATCTACATGTTCGGAGGCCATTCCAATCCCCACGGCTCTTCACTCGGCGCCGGCGGACGTTCCCGCGTCAAAGAGTTCTACAGCAACGGAGGCAGCTACGTCGGCTCATGCGCCGGAGCATTTCTCGCCGGGGGGTATGCTGACGGCAGGCGAAGGAATTACTTCAACATATTGAACAATGCCAATATGAATTCCACCGAAGTGGGCAGTTCCAGCATCGATATGGCGATGGAAAGTGACATATTCTCAAAGTATTACGGTCCTTCCAAAGGCTATCTGGTGTCAGGGATAAGACACAATGGAGGCGGATATCTAGATATGGGTCAGGCTCCTGAAGGAACGGAAGTGATTGCACTGTTCAAGGATCAAGCCGGACGGGATTCCTCAAAACGGCCTTTCTATGACCAGCCCTCGATTTGGGCCTACAAGGCGTCGGAATACTCCGGAAGGCTCGTGGTGACGGGGTCCCACCCCGAAGATGCTCCATCAGGCAACATACTCAATCTCACTGCGTCCATGTTCCGCTATGCCTGGGACGGCGTCGGGCGGGCGTTTGTGAAGGACGTTCTCAGAAGCGGCGACCTCATCCCGGTTAATCCGGGCATCGGGGACATGCAGTGCCACCATTTCGTCCTTTGCCCTGCTGCCGATGTCAGCAATCTGTCGGTAAGGGTGGAATTTTCAGGCGATTATGACATGCAGATTTTCCTAAAGCGCGACAGTTTCGCCTTCCCGGATGCCAATCCGGACTACTCGGCCCAGTCCTCGTCCGGCGGGAAGTGCGTGCTCACCACCGGGCCGCTTGAAAAGGGGCTCTGGTACGTTACCGTACGTTGTGCCACTACTGTGGATGCCAAGGAAATTGTTACTATTCCTTCCGCCGGCCTGGGCCACTGGTTCGCATACTCCGGCAGAACGGATGTACTCAATGGAGTGCCCTACAGCATTATGGCGGAATGGAATTATTAAGTACATGCATCCGAAGGAGTTTCCATTTTTCTCCAGACTACGGCCTTCGGCCTATCCCTCCCAGCCTCTCGGCTGGGCCCCTCCCACTCACGACTGCGTGGGCGCAGACGGTCTGGAGAAAAATGGAAACTCCTTCGGATACAGCATACAGATTAATGAATTATGATTGTAAAGGATATTGTAAGTGCAATTGAGCGGGTGGCGCCGCTGAGCTTCCAGGATGAATGGGACAATTCAGGCCTGCAGGTGGGATTTGCCGGGTCGACTGTGAGTAAAGTGATTGTGTGCCTGGATGTTACGGAAGCCGTTGTGGATGAGGCGGCAAGGCTCGGCTGCCAGATGATAGTATCGCATCATCCCCTGCTGTTCAAGGCGCTCCGCCAGGTCAGCGACTCCACCTACCAGCAGCGCTGCGTCATCAAGGCACTTGCACGGGGTATTGCCATTTATTCCGCGCATACCAGCCTGGACAATGCCCCCGGCGGAGTCAACCACAAGATAGCGGAACTCATTGGTTTGCAGGATATTCAGTGGCTGCTGCCCAAAGAGGGCGAAGACGCCGGCTCGGGACTGGTGGGAAGGCTGCCAAAAGCGGAAGGCGACACGGCATTCCTGCAGCGAATCAAGTCCGTATTCGGGGTGGAATGCCTCCGCCATACAGCATGCAGCGGCCGAGATATCAATACTGTCGCCTTGTGCGGAGGTTCCGGAGCCTTTCTGATGAAAGAGGCCCTGTGCAAAGGTGCCGACTGCTTCGTTACCGGCGAATTCCACTATCACGATTACTTCGAGAACGACGGGATGCTACTGGCCGAACTCGGTCATTATCAGAGCGAAAAGTTCACGGTGGAGCTTCTCTGCGACCTGCTGGCCACTGCCTGTCCCGAAACTACTATCATCAAAACTTCCCTGAACACTAATCCAATTTGCTATGATGCCAGATAAGTATACAGAAGAATACGTCATTCCCGGATATTTCATCGATTGCAACCACAGGCTCAAAGCGTCCTCATTCTTTGATATCGCACAGGAGCTGGCTGTCCGCGGCTCGACTCAACTCGGTCTCCCTGATCCCGTCCTGAATGCCAGGGGGATGTGCTGGATTTTGCTGCGCAATGCCATTCACTTCGACAAGCTGCCGCTTATGGCGGAGAAGGTTACACTCCAGACATGGCATAGCGGAGTACGCGGGCCGATAAGCACAAGGGATTATCGTATGCTGGATGCCAGCGGGAAGGCCATAATAAGCGCAACAAGTTCCTGGGCATTAATGGATTATGAAACCAGACGGATAGCAAAACCCGAGCGCATTTTCGATATTCTTTCGCCCGATCCGCAATGCCCGGAGCGAGCCCTGGAGCCCGATGCTCCCAAAGTTGTCTTCCCCGCCGACACGGCTAAAGAAGAAGCTGGTTGCCATATTGTTTCATGGTCCGACCTGGATTACAACAAACATGCAAACAACGGCAAGTACCCTCACTGGGCCATGGATTGTCTTCCAGCAGAAGTGACTACCAAACAAGTAGTTACCGATTTCATTCTGAACTACAACCACGAAGTCCGTCTGGGTCAGACAGTACAGCTGATCCGCACCCAGGGTACCGACGGCGCCTGGTATGTGGAGGGCATCTGCGAGGACATACAGAGCTTTAACTGCAAAATAGTGTTTATTTAATACAGCCATTTATGAAAAGTTTACGACTCCTGCTCGCCGGGCTTTTGTGTTTTTCCTGGTCTTTGTCAATTGCCCATGACGTCAAATCAGGTGAATTGTATTATAATCTCCGTTCTGACGGAACAGCCGAAGTAACTTATAAAGGCAAAAAAATACCCGATAAGGGTAAGGCAGCCTATCCAAAGCTGTCCGCTATAATTATTCCGGAGACAATTACGGTGAAAGGCAGGATTTATACGGTCAGCAGCATAGGGCCCTATACTTTCTGCGGATGCGAGAAGTTGATTTTTGTAAAGCTCCCCGGCAGTATTACCTCCATCGGGAAGTCCGCTTTCTTGCATTGCAGTAATCTCAAAGAGCTTGATTTCCCGGATGTTCTGTCTTCGATAGGCATCAATGCATTCAAAAACACAGCGCTTGAAAGCGTCACCATTCCTGCAAGCGTAAAGTCAATAGATATCTACGCTTTCTCATTCTGCCCGTATCTTAAAACAGTCAAATTGCTTTCCAGCAAGAGCGGGACATCGTTCTCGGTACCCACTGGTTTGTTTTACCGTTGCACTTCCCTTACTACTTTTGAATCGTCCAGAAAGATAACCGAGTATGGTAAACAAGCTTTCCTGGGTTGCATCAAGCTTGAAGAGGCGGATTTTTCAGATTGCAGTCAGATTGGATCCGAAGCGTTCAAAGAGTGTAAAAGCCTTTCTGCAATTAAGTTCAAACCCGACATTCTACTCAGCATCGGCGACAACGCTTTTGATGGTTGCACCTCTATCAGCGAGGTTTACCTCCCAAAGAGCCTGAAAACAATGGGCCGTAATGCTTTTGTCGGCTGCTCTTCGCTTAAGGACATCTACATGTCCACCAAAACTCAGGTGTCAGGAAGCTTATTCAATGGAAGCGACGACGTCGTCTATATCAGCAATCCTGTCCTGGGTAATGCCAAGGTGCATTTTTACGAGAATTTTACTGTATCCGACTACAATAAAGAACTGAAGTACACTGAAGTCGGCCGTCTGTCTTTCACCACTGCCAATACAACAGGCAAAAGAGAAGACAAGAAAATAGAGGTTTGTTTCTACTCCAACGCTTCAGCGATCATATTCGTAAATTATGGTGTCGATTATGGAATGATTATCAAGACTTATAACTATGTCCCTTCATACCAACGCATTCATTTTTATGGGGAAACTGAATCCATCGAGCTCAGGGTAATAGCCTCCGAAGTACAAATGAGATTCGGGAATTTTGTTGAGTATTTCGACACCCAAAACAAGGAAGAACGCGAAAAGAACGCCAAAGTCATAGCCTCCATGGCAAAGGCCTTTGAACTGAAAGAAACTTCCGATCCGGAAGAGAGTGACTGGGACTGGCTGGACTGGTGGTAGTATCAGGGGTCACTTCTCAAGACGCATTTTGGCGTACTTGAGGAGGAGAAGTTTTTCGCCCAGGGCGTCGAAGCGGACACGGGCTTTGAGTTCGGGGACTTTGCCTGTTATTTCGAGTATCTCGCCCGGTCCGAAGCGGTTGTGCTCAATGCGCTGACCCTGACGGAATTCGGTCATCGGAAGAGGGACGAAGTCGGGATCGACGGCAGGCACGGCAGGAGCAACGGCTGCGGGACTTTTGCGGATGACCTGTTCGGGCCTCCGGCTGCCCGCGGCCATGGAGCGAAGCGGAAAACCATTCAGGGTCCCTTTGTCCCTGCCGATGCCATTTCTACTTCCGATACCAAATCCTCCGAAGCCAGCAGATTCATCTTCGACAGGTCTTTCGAGGTAGCGGCTGTCGATCTCGCGGAGGAAGCGGGAGGGAGAATTGCTCTCATGACGGCCATTGCGCATACGGGTGCCGGCGTATGACAGCGTAACCGCCTTGCCGGCGCGGGTGATGGCCACGTAGAACAACCTGCGTTCCTCCTCTATGTCCTTCTGGCTCAGCAACATACTCTGGCTCGGAAAAAGGTTCTCCTCCATGCCGGACACAAACACGTATGGGAATTCCAAACCTTTGGCGGAGTGCACCGTCATAAGGGCCACCTTGTTGTTGGTATCCTCATCGTCAACGACGTCCACATTGCTCAGCAGCGACACATTTTCCAGGAAATCATCCAGGGTGAACAAGTCGGCTGCACCCTCGGCCTCATCGCGCCTTTCCTCCTCGAACTGGGCCACCGAGTTGATAAGCTCTTCCACGTTGGCGGTGCGCGCAAGGCCCTCGATGGAAGTATCACTCTTGTAGAATGTATAAAGACCGCTGTCGTCGGCGATGCGCTTGGCCAGGTCGAAGGCACCTACCGAAGGCAGCAGCTGCGACAGGGTGTTTATCATGGCACAAAAGGCGCGTATCTTCTGGACGGCGGCATTCCTAAGGCCATAAGCCTCAAGATCATCTACATAGGCGGCGCGAAACAGGGTGGTTCCGTGGGCGCGTGCCGCAGACTCAAGGGCCTTGACCGAGGTATCACCTATGGCGCGTGCGGGCTTGTTGACCACACGTTTGAAAGACTCGTCATCCAAGGGATTCACCACCAGCTTGAAATAGGCCATCATATCTTTCACCTCCGCCCTTTCAAAGAAAGAATTGCCGGAGTACACCATGTAAGGAATGTTACGGCGGCGGAGTTGTTCCTCTAGGGCGCGGGACTGGGAATTGGTGCGGTACAGGATGGCGAAGTCCTGATACTGGGCACTGTCGGTGCGCATGCGCTTTTGGATTGCAGAAACTATCTCGATGGCCTCATCCTGCTCCGTAAATGCCTGAATCATATGGAGTTTCTCACCAGCCTCCCCATCGGAATAGCACTTCTTGGGGATACGCCCGGCGTTATGCTCGATAACCGAATTAGCGGCGTCGACTATATTGGCCGTGCTGCGGTAGTTGCGTTCAAGACGGAACAGTTTACATTCGGGATAGTCTTTGCGGAAATTGAGAATATTCTGGATCTGGGCGCCGCGGAAGGCATAGATCGACTGGGAATCATCCCCTACTACGCACACGTTGCGGTGTCCCGCCGCAAGGCGCTTGATTATGACGTACTGGGCATAGTTGGTGTCCTGGTACTCATCCACCATTATGTATGAAAACCGCGAAGCAATTTCCTGCAGGGCCTGGGGATTACCCCGAAGCAGGATATTCATATTGACCAGAATGTCGTCAAAATCCATCACGCCGGACTGCTTGAGACGTTGCTGGTAACGCTCATAGACATCCACGATGCGCGGTTTTTTGGAGTGACTGTCGGCGGCAAGCACAGCCTGGTCCTGCTTGTAGGCGGGCACCGTAATAAGGTTGTTCTTGGCTCCGGAAATGCGGGCCAGTACGTCGCGGGGCTTGTATTGCGAATCGTCCAGCCCGAGTTCCTTGATTACTGCCTTGACGGCCGCACTGGAATCGCTCTGGTCGTAGATGGTGAACTGCTGGGGGTAGCCCAGCGATTCGGCATAATCCCTTAGGAAGCGGACAAAAACGGAATGGAACGTGCCCATTACCACGCGCCGGGCCTTGAAGGCCCCCACCATCACTGCAATACGCTCTTTCATTTCGCCGGCGGCTTTTTTGGTAAAAGTAAGCGCCAGCACCCTTGATGGATCGACCCCGCGGGCAAGCAGAAATGCCACGCGGCTGGTAAGTACGCGGGTTTTGCCGGAGCCTGCTCCCGCCACAATCAACACAGGGCCCTCGGTACACTGGACCGCCCTGCCCTGCTCCTCATTCAGCCCGTCCAGAATAGCACGCACATTGTTCTCCATAATGGTGCGAAAATACAAAAAAAAGTGGTATCTTCGCAACGCGTTTTAGCAAATTATTATAATCGATTATAAAATGTCTAAAAACATCGTTTTGAAAAAAGGCCTGGACATTCCCATCAGCGGAAGCCCCAGCCTTGATGTCAGCAAATCGATGGTACCAGCAACCGTAGCCGTCTGTCCGGACGGCATAAGGGGCCTGCTCCCCCGCCTGCTTGTAAAAGAAGGCGACCGGGTCCTGTGCGGTTCTCCCGTCATTGCCGACAAGAAAAACCCGGACATTATCCTCACCGCACCCGCAAGCGGCGTCGTCAAAGAGGTTGTCAGGGGCGAGAAGCGCAAGCTTCTGGCCGTACTGATCCAGACCGACGCCCAGCAGGAATGTGTCCGGTTCGACACCACCGACGTCAAGTCGGCCCTCCTTTCCAGCGGACTGTGGACTATGCTTACCCAAAGGCCCTACGGCATACTGGCCGATCCTTCGGTCACGCCCAAGGGCATTTTTGTTTCTGCCTTCCACAGCGCCCCCCTGGCGGCCGACCTTGAATTCACCCTTGGCAACGAGCTCGGCGCCCTCCAGAAGGGCATCGACGCCCTGGCCACTCTGGCACCCGTGCACGTGAGCCTCGACGGCAGCCTGCGCGAGAGCGCTTTCGCCCGCCTCCAAGGCTGCACCCTCCACTGCTTCGAGGGCAAGCACCCTGCAGGCAACGTGGGCGTTCAGATCAGCCATATCAGCCCCATCGGGAAAGGCCAGATAGTATGGACTCTCTCGCTCAACGGTCTGGCTGCAATCGGAAGATTGTTCCTCAGCGGATGCGTCAACCTGCGCCGCAAGGTGGCCGTAGGCGGTCCCGCCGCCCTCCAGCCTTCGTACGTCGAGACCCTGCCCGGTACTCCCATGAAGGAATTCGCACCCTTCTATGGCAACTCTGCCGACGAGGTGCGCATCATCAGCGGCGACGTGCTCAGCGGCGTCAGCGTCGGCCTGAACGGCTATCTCGGCCGCGACGACGACCAGATCACCATCATCCACGAGGGCTACGACAAAGAGCTTCTCGGATGGATACGTCCCTTCCGTTTCAATCAGTTCAGCGCCGACCGCAGCTACTTCAGCTGGCTGCTCCCCTGCAAGCGCTACGACATGGACACCAACCTTCACGGCGGTCCCCGTCCGTTCCTGATGAACGAGAACTACTACTCCAAAGTGCTGCCCATGGACATCTACCCCGTATTCCTGGCCAAGGCCTGCCTTGCCGGTGACATCGAGAAGATGGAAAAATTCGGCATCTACGAAGTGCTTCCCGAGGACCTCGCCACCTGCGAGTTCGTGGACCCCAGCAAGATTTACATTCAGGACATCATAGCAAAGGGCATCGACCTTATGCTTAAAGAAATGGCTTAAAAGATATGAACAAGATATTTGAAAAAGGCGGTAAGCTGTACTGGTTGCACAGTACCGTCGATGCTTTTGAGACATTCCTCCACGTCCCCGGCACCGTAACGCTCAAGGGCTCCCACGTACGCGACGCCATCGACCTCAAGCGCCTGCTCATCCTGGTCGTGATAGCCGCCGCTCCCGCCGCCCTGTTCGGAATGTGGAACGTCGGTTACCAGCACGGCCTTGCAATGGGCCAGACCGGGGTGCACATCCTGGAATACTTCTGGTTCGGCTTCCTCAAGGTCCTTCCCCTCTACCTGGTCTCCTACATCGTAGGTCTGGGTATTGAGTTCGCTTCCAGCCAGATACGCGGCGAGGAAGTCAGCGAGGGATACCTCGTCAGCGGTTTCTTCATCCCCCTCATCGTGCCCGTCGACATCCCCCTGTGGATGCTCGCCCTGGCCGTGGCTTTCGCGGTAATCTTCGGAAAGGAAGTTTTCGGCGGCACCGGAATGAATATATGGAACCCCGCTCTCCTTACACGTGCGTTCCTGTTCTTCTCCTACCCTAATTACATGTCCGGCTCCGACTGCTGGATCGCCTTCAAGAAAGGCGAGACCGCAGTGGCCGACGCCTTCACAGGCGCCACTCCCCTGACACTTGACGGCCCCGCCCAGTACGGCACCGGATTCTGGGATCTATTCATCGGAACCGTTCCCGGTTCGGTAGGTGAAACCTCGGTAATCGCCATCCTGCTCGGCGCCTGCCTGCTCCTCTGGACCGGCATCGCAAGCTGGAAGATCATGTGCGGCAGCATCGCCGGTGCACTTCTGGTGGGCTGGATAGGCAACATCGCCGGTATCACCGACATCCCCTTCTACATGCAGCTTCTTTACGGCGGATTTGCATTCGGTACCGTCTTCATGGCCACCGACCCTGTAACCTCCTGCCAGACCGAAACCGGCAAGTGGATCTACGGCGTGCTCATCGGTATGCTCTGCATCACGGTGCGCCTGTTCAACCCCGGTTATGCCGAGGGCATGATGCTCGCCATCCTGCTGATGAACACATTCGCCCCGCTCATCGACCACTGCGTCACGAGCGTCCATATCTCCCGCAGGTTCAAGAAACTTAACGCAGCATAGCCATGAATACAAACAGTAACGTCTATACAGTCATCTATACGACGGTCATCGTCATTGTCGTGGCTGCGCTGCTCGCTTTCGTGTCCAGCAAACTGGGTCCCGCCCAGGATGCCAACGCAAAGGCCGAGACACTGCGCCAGATGATGTCTGCCGCAGGTGTAAAACCCACAGAGGAACTCTATGCGGCCAAGAATGCCGATATTCTCCAGCTCTACGCCGACAACATCAAGGAAGCCTACACGATAGGCCTCGACGGCGAGAAGAACGGAGAACTCTCCGTGAGCAAAGACAAGATCGATCTTGTAAGCAAGCTCAAACCCCAGCACAAGGCCATCCTTGCGCAAGGTGATGTCACTCTCCCCGTATATGTATTCAAGAGCGGCAAGGCCGTCATTCCTATCTATGGAGCAGGCCTCTGGGGCCCGGTATGGGGATATATAGCTTTCGAACCTGACCTCCACACTATTGCCGGCGCATTTTTCGACCATGAGTCCGAGACCCCCGGCCTGGGAGCCAAGATCAAGGACGAACCATGGTTCCGCGAGAAATTCATCGGCAAGACCGTCGAGTGGGGAGAAACACCCGCTTTCAGGCTGGAGAAAAACGCCGAGGCCAGCGGAGCTTCCAATGCAGTT
>CACXCS010000081.1 GCA_902766255.1 uncultured Bacteroidia bacterium | reverse complement strand
GAGCAACTGCGTCAGGAGCGCTTGCCGCGGCGAGAGCCAGATTTTCCGCTGCGGGAAGAATCGGAGCCCCGACGGGAGGAACCGGAGCCCCTATGGGAGGAACCGGAGCCCCGATGGGAAGAAGCGGAGGCATCGCGGCTGGCAAAAGCGGCGGCATGACCGCCGGAATGGCCGGAATGACGGCCCTTGGCGGGAGAGTCGAAGCCGCTGCGGGAGTCAGAACCAATGCGGAAATCGGAGCCACTGCGGGAGTCGGGGGCGTCGCCATCGCTGCGGAGATCCTCGACCAGTTCGTAATCGAGGAGGCGCTGCTCGAGATTGGCGCCGGCCACCTTGATGCGGACGCGGTCGCCAAGGCGGTATACGCGGCGTGTACGGCGGCCTACCAGACGGTAGCGGGACTCGTCGAATTCGTAAAAATCTGAGCGTATTTCACGAAGGGGGACCATACCCTCGATGTGGGTTTCGTCAATCTCGACGTACATGCCCCAGTCTGTGAGGCCGGACACGGCGCCGTCGAACTCCATTCCCACCTTATCTTGCATAAACTCAACGAGTTTGTACTTGACGCTGGTGCGCTCGGCGTCGGCTGCAACGAGCTCTCGCTCGGAGGCGTGGATACATTCTTTCTCGTAGCGGCCTTTGTCGGCGGAACTGCCGTTCTGCAGGTAGGCGGAGAGCAGGCGGTGAACCATGAGGTCGGGATAGCGCCTGATGGGCGAGGTGAAGTGCGTGTAGAACTTGAACGCCAGGCCATAGTGACCGATATTGTCGGTGCTGTAAACGGCCTTGGCCATGGAACGCAGGGCGATATTCTCGAATGCGGAGTGCTCAGGTTTGCCCAGGGAGGAAGACAGGAGGTCGCGAAGCGCATCGGCGGCAGCCTTGCCGCTTGTAGCCTCTTCCATCTTGTATCCGAAGTTGGAGGCAAAGCCGCGCAGGCCCTCCAGCTTCTCGTAATTGGGCTCGCCGTGGATACGGTAGACGAAGGTTTTGGCGCCCTTCATGGCCACTCCGTTCATCTTGCCGCCGGTGGCCACGAACTCGGCCACGGTGCGGTTGGCCAGCAACATGAATTCCTCGATAAGGTTGTTGGACTCGCGGGCGATCTTCTGGAACACGCGCACGGGCTTGCCGGTATCGTCCACCTCAACCTTCATTTCGGGACGGTCGAAATTGATGGCACCCGCCTTGAATCGGGCTTCACGCATAATCTGCGCCAACTTATTGAGAGTCAGTATCGCATCTTCCAGAGCAGAAGGCTCGGCAGGCGGATTCTCAATGATGGCCTGAGCCTGCTCGTAGTCCATCCGGGCGTTGGAGCAGATAACGGTACGGCCTATCCAGCGCGATTTGACCGCGCCCTTGGGCCCCATCTCGAAAACGGCCGAGAAAGTGAGCTTGTCCTCGTCCTGACGGAGCGAGCAGAGCTTGTTGCAGAGCTTCTCGGGGAGCATGGGCACGGTGCGGTCCACGAGATACACCGAGGTACCGCGCTCGCGGGCTTCCTTGTCAACGGCGCCGCCCGGCTTGACGTAATATGATACATCGGCAATGTGCACACCCACTTCATAGTTGCCGTTGGACAGGCGTCGGAACGACAGGGCGTCGTCGAAGTCCTTGGCATCCGAAGGGTCGATAGTGAAAGTAAGTACGTCGCGGAAGTCCTTCCTCCCTTTAAGTTCCTCGGGGCCAATGGCTTCCGAAATCTTGTCGGCGGCATTTTCGACATTCTTCTCAAAGCGGTAAGGCAGATTGAACTCGGCCAGGATGGCATGCATCTCGGTATCGTTGTCACCAGGCATGCCCAGCACGTCGACAAGATGCCCGAAAGGGCTCAGCTCGCCCCGGGGCCAGTTGTCCACCACTGCTGCGACTTTCATACCCGGCTCAGCGCCCATCGAGCGGGCCTGCTCGGCATCAACCATAATGTCGTAGGGCATGAACTTGCTCTGCATCAGCACCCAGGCCTGGGCTCCGATATAATGCATGAAGCCCACGAACGGCGCCTTGCTGCGTTCCAGGATCTCCACCACCTCGCCCTCGCGGCGCTGCTTGCCGCCGCCGGGATGGGTGACCGCCACCCTTACCAGGTCGCCGTTAAGGGCATGGCGGGTTTTTGCGGACTTGACATAAATGTCATTGTCCTGCCCTTCCACCATTACAAAGATGTAACCCTCGCGGGTCATCTGCGCCTTTCCTGTGAACTCGGGGGCGAATTTGCGTGTCTTGTGGCTGCCGTGGTCGCGCAGCTTGGGTTTGCTGTTGCTCTTACGTTTCATATGTGGCACAAAAGTACTTTAAAGCCTTGTACGGAGGGGACAAAGCGTATGCTTTTCTCACTTGCAGGGGCAAGGATGCAACTGCCTGCTGCAAGGGGCTCGACGCCCGTTGCGCATTCTACCTTCCCCTCCCCCGCTATACACAATACCGCCACAAAGCTGTCCAGCTCCGAAAGATCCATACTGTAAGCACTGTCCAGCTCCAGCAGCGATGTGGTGAACCACTCGCAGCTTACAAGCTGAACGGGAGCGTCCTTCAGAGGCTCATAGTGCGTACGGTAATCATCGTGGGCGGAATAGTCCAGCACTTCCCGGGCAAGGGCGGTGTGCAGAGGGCGCGGTTTGCCGTCAAGTCCCGGGCGATTGTAGTCCCAAATACGGTAGGTGGAGTCGGAAGCCTGTTGAATTTCAGCGATATACGCTCCAGGCAGCAAGGTATGGACACGGCCCGGCGGGATAAAGAACACGTCCCCTGAAGCTATACGGTGATGCGCGATTACATCGGTGATTGTGCCGTCGGCAACGCGCACTTCGTATTCTTGCGGCGTCAGATCTTTGGAGAAACCGGCCATAAGTTCGGCATCCGGCACGGCATCCACCACATACCACATTTCGGTCTTGCCGTGAAGGCCCTGACGCTCCCGGGCAAACTCCTCGGAAGGATGAACCTGGACGCTCAGCGGAGCATGCACATCCAGGAACTTGACCAGCAGCGGGAAACAGTCGCCGAAGCGGCTATAAGGCCCGCAGCCTAAGAACTCTTCTTTATACTTGGACGTCAATTCGTTGATGTTCAAGCCCTTGTCGGGGCCGGAGGCAATGACAGACACCCTGTCCGGGTAGCCCGAAAGCACCCAGAGCTCGGAGCCCCATACCATGGGACGAAGTATAGGATCGATACGGTACAGCATCAAATAAGAGGTTCGGCGGTCATGGCTTCGGGCTGAGGTATGCCCATAAGCTTGAGGATTGTAGGAGCTACATTGCAGAGGGCTCCGTCCTTGACCGATTTAACCTCGTCGCCGGCACCTATCACGATGAACTGCACCAGATTGAGGGAGTGGGCGGTGTTGGGCGACCCGTCCTCGTTGACGGCGTAGTCGGCGTTTCCGTGGTCGGCCGTGAGGAGCACCACGTAACCGTGGTTGAGAGCGCAGGTGATAGTGGTTTCCACGCAGCCGTCGATACAACCAACAGCGTTGCAGATGGCCTTGTACACTCCTGTATGGCCTACCATGTCGCCGTTGGCGTAGTTGAGGATGATGAGGTCCTCTTTCTCGCTGCGTATGGCCTCGCAAAGGCGGTCGGTCACCTCGACGGCGCTCATCTCGGGCTGCAGGTCATAAGTGGCCACCTTGGGTGAATTGACCAGGATTCGGTCTTCGTTATCGAAGGGGGTTTCGCGTCCGCCGTTGAAGAAGAACGTGACGTGAGCGTACTTTTCCGTCTCGGCTATGCGAAGCTGGCGCAGACCGGCCTTGGATATGGTCTCACCAAGGGTGTCCTGGACCTCCTCCTTGGGGAAGAGGATATGCAGGCCCTGGAAGGATGCGTCGTATGGAGTGAGTGTGCAGTAGTACAGGGGAATGGTGTGCATGCCTTCTTCGGGCATGTCGTTCTGGGTCAGCACGTTGGTAAGTTCGCGCGCACGGTCGTTGCGGAAGTTGTAGAAGATCACGGTGTCCCCTGCTTCAACTTTGGCAAGTGGCTTGCCGTCCCGGCAGATTACTATCGGCTTGATGAACTCGTCGGTAACATCGGCGTCGTACGATGCCTGGATGCCCTCAAGTGCGCTTTCGAACTGCGCGCCCTTGCCCTCGACAAGCATATCATAAGCCTCCTTGATGCGGTTCCAGCGTTTGTCGCGGTCCATGGCGTAGAAACGCCCGCACACGGTAGCCACCTTGCCGGTGGTCTGGGCCATCTTCTCCTCCAGCTCCTTGACGAAGCCGTAACCGCTGTGAGGGTCGGTGTCGCGGCCGTCCATGAAGCAATGTACGAATACATCTTCTATCCCCTCATTCTTTGCCTCGGCAAGGAACTCATATAGATGATTCAGGGAAGAGTGGACTCCGCCGTGGGAGCAAAGGCCGAAGAAATGGAGCTTTCCACCGTTGGCCTTAACATTATCATAAGCGGCACGTATCTCTTTATTCTGCAGTAATTTATGCTCGCGGCAGGCAATATTTACCTTGACCAGGTCCTGGTAAACTATGCGACCCGCGCCGAGGTTCATGTGCCCGACCTCGGAGTTGCCCATCTGGCCGTCAGGCAGGCCGACATATTCACCGCATGCATGCAGATGAGCCATAGGATACTTTGCCCTGAGGCTGTCGATGAACGGTGCCCCCTGGGTATAAATGGCATTGCTATGGTCGTGGCGCCCCTCGCCCCAACCGTCAAGAATCATTAAAAGAACTTTGTTTTTCATATTCTCACTATAAATCCTACAAATTTAAGGAGAATTTACAATAAGTAAAAATAAACTGCGGTGCAATGGGGCCAACAAACAAGTCACCCGGGACAAAAAACTGCAGATTCTGTCCCGGGGGATATTGTGTATGTTATGGTGCGTAATTTAGAAGGTCCAGCCTACGTTGAAGCACACCGGCCAGCGGGTGTCAGCAGTAGACATGTCAACCGAGGCAGACAGCCTCAGGTGATTGAACAGCTCGACACCGATCCTGGGTGCTGCCACAAACATGATGGTGGGGTCCTTGGCTCCAAGAGGCATGTCCTTGGTTGCATCGTGATACTCAGGACGCTCGACTTTCTGCGACTTCCACACGTCGAGGATAAAACCGGCTCCTGCCCCTACTCCGATGAAGGGATTCACCTTCTTGCCGGGGAGGAAATTAAAGTCCGCAAGTGCCAGCAAGGCTCCGTAATGCTGATCCCCGTAATACGAGACCGCCCTTCCGTCATACAGATTGACAGGGCAATACTTGTAGTCGAGTTTGGCACCGACGTCAAAATGATTCCCGAAATCATAACGCCACTCAAAATAGGCATCGCCCTCATAGGGCATGCGAATGCCATCTTCAACTATTTCTAAAAAGAAAGGGGCATAACCCACTCCGAGTTCGAATTTATGGCCGGTGTTCTGCCCGAACAGACTGACAGCTACCGAAAACGCCAAAGCGAGAGCAATTATTTTTTTCATGTTAAATAAGATTGTTGTTTATAAAGATGCAGTATTTGGCTGAAACGTTGCATTAACTCTTTATAAAAGACCCAACATATACCACACCATCTTCCAACGTAAAAGTAATGGTATAATCACCGGCGTCTCCACTGAAAGGAATAGTTGCGTACGGCAATGAGGCGTCAACCACGGTATGTATTACTGGCCCGTAAGCTGCTTCCTCGAGAGTTACACCGACAACCCCGAGGTCAGAAAAGAAGGTAAGATAAAGAGAGTATCCCAGAACGACCCCTTGCAGTGGAATCGGCGCCGGAGAACGAGGAATGAGGCCATTTTCGCCGGTAGTTTTGATAACAATCACTGTTGGGGTCGGGTCGTTAGCCCAAGAACTGGGCGGAGTCATTCCTACTATAACTGTTATAGCCAGAATAAAGCATTTGATAACTTTGCTCATATTAAATTGGTATTAGTATTTGATGCAAAGTTAGATATAAGTACTTAGAAAGCCTTCAGGAAAAACATGCGCGAACTGCGCTCAAATGCCTATTTATCAAGCACTTGCAATAATCAAACTTGCAGGAGGTCAAGTTTGTTGTTCCAGAAGGCTGTTTTCAGGAAAAAAGCTTACCTCAAACAAAGGATTTTCGATATATTTGTTACTGCATTATGAAAAATTGTGTTTTGACTCTTTTGATTGCTGCAGCCTTGTCAGGCTGTGTGCAAACCAATGATGAACGGTCTGGGCTGGAAGAGATTGAACGTGTGATTCAGGATAACCCTCAACAGGCAAGATCGAAACTGGCAGACATCGACAGAGGGAGCCTGAAGGCACCTCGGGAGAAGGCGCTTTTCTCTTTATTGAGTTCCATGGCAGAGGACAAGTGTTACAACGATTTGAAATCCGACACACTCATATCCCCGGCCGTGGCATACTACTCACAGCATGGTGATAACTATCACAAGTTCCTGGCATATTACTACCAAGGTAGGGTATATGAAAACGCGGAAGATTATGCCCAAGCTATCTCTGCATTCCTTAATGCGGAAGACTTTGCTGAATTTGCTTCAAACGAATACAAAGTCCGCCTCTATGCTGCAAAGGAGAGAGTATATCTGCACCAGTTCGCACAAGATCGGGCTCTTGACGAAGTGTTTAAGGCAAAGGAAATATCAAAAAACATTGACAACCCGGCCTATTTCCTTCACAATTGTTACGATGCCATAACGCAGCTTACCATACAGGGCGAGGCTGAGCGGGCCGGTAAAGAGCTGGAAGAGCTTGACGCATGGATGACAGAAAAGAACCTTGCAAGAGATGCGGAATTCTACAGAATAAGCCTTAGGAGAGAGGTGTCCGTGCCCGAAAAAGACTTGCAAAAGATTAAACAACTGACCGACAACTATCTTAGCCAGTGCGCCGCCGAGGGAGTGCCGGTAAATCCCGTGCTTGTTGCCGATGCCTGCATCGAGTGTGGAGATTTTGGCACTGCCGCTAAGTACATGGAAGGGCATGAAGACAATCCCGAACCCACACTGTTTGATACCGCAAGCAAGTACGAAACACTCTCCAGAGTTCAAGAAGGATTAGGCAACTACAAAGAAGCGCTTCTGTACAGGGATAAATACCGGGAAACAACCGACATAATAAACATGACAGTTTTCAACAATGATGTACGATTCCTTGAAGAGCGATACAAAAGAGAGTTGGAAAATGAGACACTTACACACACACGCACAGTACAGTTCGTCCTCATTCTGGCCCTGTCAGGGGTCCTTATATGGGCTATAGCAAGATATTACAAAAGAAAAAGAGAGTATGACATCGCGGTAGAGGACGCTCGTGCAGAATACGCCTTCCTCAAAGACATTTACGATAAGGAGTCTTCTGGATCTGATTCCATTAAAGAGTTGGTAACCAGACGGATTCAGGCTCTGCGACCTTTCATAAGCGGAAGGCGCAGAAACATGATTATGGCTAGACAGGACATTGACAGCATCAATGAAGACCGTAGGGAAATGCTGGAATCTGTGTTTCTGTTTTATGCTATAACTTATCCTAGTTTCGTACAGGAACTGGCAAATGCAGGAATGACTTCCGAGGAAATTGGACTTAGCGTTCTGTATGTACTTGGCTATTCCTTGAAAGAAATGAATGACTTTCTATCTGCACAAGGAATACGTCAAATAAACTTAAGCATACGCAAAAAACTTGACCTCGCTCCAAACGGGGTCAAGTTAAAGACAAAGTTAAAAGATATGTTCGAGAAGTACTACCCAAAACAGGTAGTTCCCTCTCAATAACTATTATTCCAACCCTCTGGCGCGGAGGAGGGCGCCGGGATCGGGATCCTGGCCGCGGAAGGCGCGGTACAGGGTCATGGGCTCTTCGCTGCCGCCCTTCTCAAGCACGTTGCGGCGCAGGCTCATGGCTGTCTCGGAGTCGAAGATACCCTTCTGCTTGAAGAGTTCGAAGGCATCCTTGTCCAGGACCTCGGCCCACAGGTAGCTGTAATAGCCGGCGCTGTAGCCGCTGGAACCGAAGATATGGTTGAAATAGGTGCTGCGGTAGCGAGGGATAATCTCTTTGATCAGTCCCATCTCTTCGCAGGCCTTCTGCTCGAATTCGGGCACGGAAACGCCCTCGATGCTTGTAAGCTCATGCCACTTCATGTCCAGGATACTGGCGGCACAGAGTTCGCCGGTGGTGAATCCCTGGTTGAAATTGGCCGCAGCCTGCACCTTGGCAACCAGCTCGGCAGGGATGACCTCACCGGTCTGATAATGGAAGGCGTAAGTGGCCAGCACCTCAGGCTCGAATGCCCAGTTCTCGTTGACCTGGGAAGGGAATTCCACAAAGTCCCTCTTGACGGCCGTACCGCTGGTGCCCTGGTACTTGCACTGGCTCAGCAGCCCGTGAAGCGCATGACCGAACTCGTGGAACATTGTTTCCACCTGGTCGATGGTGAGCAGCGACGGCTGGTCGGCAGTGGGTTTGTTGAAATTGCCCACGTTGACTATGACGGGACGTACGCCCTCGCTCTGTTCGACGAAGTTTGTCATCCACGCACCGCCCCTCTTGGAGTCGCGGGGATAGTAGTCGGTGATAATGATGCCGATGAGGGAACCGTCGGAATCGGTAACCTTGAACGCCTCGCACTCGGGATTGTACAGGGGCACACCCGTGACGGGCTCGAAGTTGATGCCATAGAGCCTGGATGCATTGCCGAACACGCCGGCACGTACGTTTTCCATCTTGAAATACTCGCTCACGAGCGATTCGTCAAGGTCGTAACGGGCTTTGCGGACTTTTTCGGCGTAGTACATGTAGTCCCAGGGTTCGATACGGGAACCGGCAGGGAGCACGCCCGCTGCAACATCCTCATCCATAAGCTTTTGCATATCGGCGACCTCTTCCTTGGCACGGCGCATGGCTGCATCCATGATGTCTTTGAGGAAGGCGTCCACGGTGGCGGGATCATGTGCCATCTTGTTTTCGAGGATGAAGGCGGCCGGAGAGTCGTAGCCCATCAGCTTCGCCTTCTCGATTCGGAGCTCCATGATGCGCAGCACGGTGGCATTGTTGTCACAGTCGTCGCCGTTGGCTCCGCGCATCGAATACATGCGGAAAATCTTCTCGCGCAGGGCCCTGTCGGGCTCGGTGGCCATCCTGTCGTAGTACGACGAAACCGGGAAACCCAGTTCTTCCTTGAAGGAATTGCTCTGGGAGAGAAGGTTGTTGGCAAAAGTGAGAGCCAGTGTGGACAGCTCACTGTTGATTTCTTTCATGCGAGCCTGCCCGGCCTCATCAAGGCCTACGCCGTTGCGTACAAAGTCCTCGTAGAGGTCTTTCAGGAGCATTTGCTCCTCCCTTGTAAGGGAGCTCTGGTCAGCCTCGTAAACGGCCTTTACGCGCTCGAACAGCGCCGGATTCATCATTATGTTGTCCCCATGGGCGGAAATCAGCGGAGTGGCCTCTTCCACGATGGCATTGAGTTCGGGACTGTAGTCCGACTCGCTCACGTTGAAGAGCACGGCCGTGACCTTGTCGAGTATTGCGCCGCTGCGGTCGAACGCGGCCACGGTATTCTCGAACGTCGGGGCTTCCTCATTGTCGATGATGGCCTGGATCTCGGCATTCTGCTGTTCCATACCGGCCTTGATCGCCGGCATGTAGTCGGCAAGTTTGATCTTATCGAACGGAGGGATTCCGTATGGTGTGTCCCACTCCTGGAGGAAGACATTGGAAGAATTACACGATGCAAGCATAACGACTGCTCCCATCACGATCAAAAGCTTTTTCATTTAATAATACTATTAATTGTTCCGGAGTAAAAGACATCCAGCAGAGTGAACTGGGCACTGCCCTGATACCTGGACAAAATGCCTACAATATCCACCTTTTTGCTGCCGTTGCGTACGTCTTCAGGAATGGGGACGTCGGCAAAACGTGAATATCCGCTTGTGCGCACCTGCACTTCAACTCCGTCGTACATGAAATAATGGCTTACGCTCTGTGCATTGGGATGGGCGATAATAACGTCCTTATAAAGTTCTTCGTAGCCGAAGTTATCGAAGGATGTATAGGTCTTTCCTATGACACCACTGCCGTCGCCTATCTCAACAATATCCCATATACCCGACTGGGCAAGATTCAGGAAGCGGTTTTTGGTAAGAGACCAGGTGGTAATGCCGAAGGTATAGTCCGCTCCTTTTGCCCTGGAATTGGGTGAAGAAAGGAACACACGGTTCCAGGACTCATATTTGGTATGATTCAGGTTAGGATCGGGATAGAACAGGCAGAAAACTTCAGTGCCTCCATCGGAATTGCCGTAAGTAAGTCCATCAAGCCTGGTGTACATGCTTACTATGGGACTTTGGGTGTCATCTTTCATGCCTGTGAGCTGGGCTCCGGAGAACGAGGCAGGATTTACTCTTTGCTCCTGTGGAAGAATGGCGCCACGGAAAACGTGCTCGTTGATAATAGGCAGCAGGTCGATGTATGAGGTTTCATATTCGGGCTCGGTATCGGTCAGGCCGTCGAGATATTCTTCCCAGCCATCACCCAGAAGACCGAGCTGCAGGAGACCGGCACCGCCGTAATTGCCGCTCTTGTATCCGTATTCACCCACAACAAGGCCACGGCACTTGACATACAGTATCTGGCCCACTTTATAGTCGTCATAGGAAGAGCTGCGGCCCAGCTTAAGACAGATGGCACCTGTGGCATCCTGAATATAGATTTCCCTATAGACGTTACCGTCTTCGTCGGAAGTGGTTACCTCTCCCTTGATTATAAGGTTATCGACAATTTCAACCGGAGTGCCGTGACTTTTATAAAGCGCTTTTATCTCTGCAATGGTTGCGTTTACCTCGGCGTCCATGTTTACGGGGGCGAAATACTTCCCGTCCGAGTAATGTCTGGGATTCACCGGCTGCCACTCTTCAATCAGACTCTGGCAGGAAACGAGTACCGCAATAGCGGCTATTGAGAACAAGATCTTTTTCATGGCGCTTAGAATCTAAAGTAAACGTTAAGCATATAGTTGAAACCAGCCATATAGAAATACTTGGAGTCGAAACGGTAGAACCTGTTCTTTCCTTCAGTATTGTCCACTATACGGGTCTGCTCATAACCGCCGGTCTTGACATCGCGGTTGTTCAGGATGTTCTTGGCGTTAAGCGAGAAGCCCAGCTGGTATTTGCGCTGGATATAGAAAGACTTGCCCACCGAGAAGTTCAGCAGGAAAGCAGGGTCGAACCTCTCCTGGGCGGCCATGTACTCGATTTCTTCGGGCGTGGCCTTGTAGTCCGGTCCCATGACTGCATAATCAGTACGGTACAGAGGGTTCATGTCCAGATATGCGCGGTCGAAGTATTCCACATCAGCGTCCACAAACCAGTAGTTGTAGTTCCATGCAAGACCCAGGCTGACAGCGGTCTGGGGCGTTGAAGGCACATAATGCTTCTGGAGGCTGGAATAATCATTGAGGCCGGTGCCTTCGGGAATGTTGTTATAAACGTTACGAGGATAAACCGGATGATACTTCCAGAAGGAGACATTCATAACCTCGCTGCCGTTGTAACTTACCAGGGAGGCGCTGTTGTCAAGAGTCTGAACCATGGTGGGATTGGAAGTATAGACGGCTTCACCATAGGCCACGACACCCTGCACACTCAAATTAGGTATGATGTAGGTTGGGACTTTGAATCCAAGTTCCATACCCACGTGCCTCTGGTCGATACCGCTGAGGGCGAAATTGGAGAAGGCATTCTGAACGTCGTCGTAAGCGCTCATGATCTTGCTCTGGTCCTTGATGGTAGTGTAGTAAGCGGTGGCGCGCACATTGATGCCGTTGCCGCTGTACTGCCAGTTAAGGTCAGAGGCGAAAGTCTTGACGGTCGTGAGATTATCCACCATACTGTTCCTGGTGCGGGGACTCAGGAATACCTGGTTGAAGGTCGGAGCGTCGTTGAAATATCCCACATTACCATAAACCCTCATGTTGCCGCCAATCACATAATTGACTCCCAACTTGGCAGCATAGGTTAAGAAATCAGCCTTTTTAGAATTGCCGAATGAGGTTATAACCTCACCTTTGGAGTTCTTGGCAGGCTGCACTGAAATGCCGCTCACAGGGTCAGTGAATTCTTTTCCGGGGAAAAGGCCCTTACGAGTCAGACCTTCGCGCCAGAAACTCTGGTAGCCCAGCTTTGCGCCTACGTTGATGCCAAGATTGCCGAATGAGAATTCTCCGTTGGCCCATCCCCCGTAATTGTGGACATGTGCATTGTAGTCATAACCGTATTTATCACCAACGTGAAGTATACGCGACTTGCCGCCATGGGACAAATAGTATTCAAGGTCGTTCGCCGCCATATAGGGAGTGGATGCGAAATCACGGTCGGCGAAATTGTCCACGTCGACGAAATACTCTCCGCCAAGAAGATCCGCCAGAATCTTGTAATAATGTGTCGTATTCCACTTGGCGTTCAGGCCGCCTGTAACAGTGAGCCAGGTCTTGGGACGATACTTGAAATTCGTTGCGAAATTCAGGTCGTTCTGATCGGTGCGGCGTTCCTCCTGAACATATTTGGAGCGTTTAACCTCTCCGTTTTCATTGGGAACATAGCTCAGTTGATTCACCTGATAAATGCGGTCCCAGTTCATGTGAACCACGTCAGGCACCTCGTTATACCATGCTTTAAACGCCTCGATGGCCTTGGCCTGGTTATTCCTCTTATAATCAGGGTTATCGTTGTAAAAATACGACGGCAGGTTGCGGTAGTAGTCAGGACGGGGATCCTGTGCATTGTACCAGTCAAGGGCCGTATATCCGTTCTTGCCGAAACGATAGAGCACCGTAGCGCTTCCCTGGAACTTGTCGGACGGCTTGAAATCCCACTGAACATACGCTACCGGTTCATGTGTCTTTCGAACGCGGGCATTACGCACTCGACCGTTCTGGTAGCCCCAGTTAGCATTGTACATGTTGTCGTACATGAGATCATATACTTCCTGGGTGGATGCCATCTGGGCACCACGCTCACCCGGAGTGCCAAAGAAGGCAAAATGCAGGGTGTGGACATCGTTGAACACCTTGTCGGCAGCCAGATAATAGGCAAAAGAACGGTAGTACACGCCATCTATCCAGTCATTTCCGCCCAGGCGCGCACTCACGTTAGTGGCAAAAGCCCAGCCGTTGTCCATGGGGCCCGTAGCATAAGAAGCCATGAGACGCAGACGATACAGCGAGCTGTTGGTCAACACGCTGCCGCGAAGTCCCTTGCGCACCTGCCCCGCCGTTCCGAAGACGTTGGTCACGCCGTTATAGCCGCCCAAGGCCACGTCGGAGACCTCGGCTCCGTTAACGGTCTCCTTGGAGCGCATGGCCTCATTCAGGCCGCTCCAAAGGGAGAACGGACCGTATCCGGTAATGGCGTCATTCATCTTCACGCCGGCCAGATAGACTTCCTGGCTCTCGGAATTGTATCCGCGGGCGCGGAAACGCACGGCTGAAAAATTGTATCCGGCGATATTGTTGAATACGTCGTTACTGCCGAACAGAATGGTGGGGTTGTCGTTGAACCCGGAATCGTCCATGTCGAAGGCGGCAAAGGAATCATCGTCAACTTCCGCTACTCTCTGGATTCCGGTAAGCGAGATGTTGAACATGTTCTTAATATAACCGTCGTTCACAGTAACCTGCACCTGGCTCTCCAGGAATTCAGGAGCTTCGATTACCAAAGTGTACAATCCGTCTTCCAGATCCGGAATGAGGAAGCTGCCGTCCTGGGCAGATGACACCGTAACAATCTCCGTAGCGCCCTGCATCAGTATCAGACGAGCGTTTTCCACCGGCTGGCGGCCATTACGGTTTATGACTGTACCTTTAACACCGCCGGATGGGCCCTGTGCAAAAAGGGTAAGTGACGCAAGAGCCGCAGCAAATGCCAAAATGATTCGTTTAGTCATATGCGTTATTTCTTGATGACAATGTAAGTGGGATAGTGGTCCGAGAAGCCTCCGACAAAAGAACCGCCCGAGAAAGTACGTAACGGGGTACCTTTATACTGGCCGCTCTGATTGGTCATGAACGGCTTGGAGAAAATGCGGCCGTAGTACTTCTGCTTCACTATGGGCTGAATCTGGAAACTGCCGGGAGCGGCATTGGCCAGGGCATTGTTGACCATAACTATGTCGAAGATATTGTTGCCGCCCTGATAATAGAGAGAAGCGTAACCGGCCTTGATCATGCTCAGGAACGGGTCGAAGAAGTCTTCGTCGGTAAGCCCCTCGCGGAACTCCTTGCCGCGCAGATATTCGGTCATGGACACATCTTGGGGATTGTCGTTCATATCGCCCATGACCACTATCTTGATGCCCGGGAATTCCTTCTGCAGCTCCATCGCCCGCTGGTAGGCAATCTCGGCTCCGCGGGGACGAAGATCGGCACCCTTTCCACCCAGACGTGACGGAAGGTGACACACGAAGAAAGCAAACATCTCGCCGTCTATGGTTCCGCGAACCATCAGAACATCACGGGTCTTGAAATTATCCTTCTCCTCCTGGGTCCACTGGCTCCAGTCTATGCGGGACGGATCAAAGGTAAACGGGATGGCCTCGCTGGCAATGAACTTGAAGATTTCCGGACGATAGAACAGAGCGCAATCCACACCACGGCGATCCGGACCGTCGTAATGTACTATCTGATAATTGGCATCCGCAATGGCGGGCTCTGAGACAAGGTCTTCCAGTACATGACGGTTCTCTACTTCAGAAACGCCAAGCACGGCATGCCACGCTCCATTGTCTTTCTTCATTTCAGCGATAACCCTGGCCATATTCTGCAATTTCTTGGTGTATTTGGCCTCGGTCCAGTTATTGGCGCCGTCCGGAAGATATTCGTAATCGTTCTTGCCTTCGTCGTGGTAAGTGTCAAAAAGGTTTTCCAAGTTATAAAAACCTATTACATAAGAGGTTCCGCTATTGTTGCCCTGGTTCATCCGGGCAGGAGTGCCGCAGGATAGCAGCAACATCAATACGGAGAGGGAGACAATAATTTTTCTCATATTCGTGGGTTACCAGTTGTTAAGTGTAGAGTTAGGATCGGCCCCTTCAATGGCCGCTGCTTTGTCTTTCCCGAGAAATGCCGGCAGATTGGCAAAGAAATCAATACCGGTCTTCTTCTCCAGCGCCTCAATGGACATGGAGTAGTTTTGGAAATTGTTTTTTGAAATGTCCTGAGTGTGCGGCAGGTAGTAGCCGACTGCCGACCAATCGTTGCCCTTACGGCGAAGCAGTGCCTTAAAATATGCTGACGGAATAGCTACGGACACACCGCTTTTGTCGCCCGTATAGCCAAGAGGAGTGCGGATATCGCATCCCGTGCAGACATACAGAGTGTCGCAGTTCTTGGCATAATTACGCACTTGACCTTCCAGACGCGCCCATATTTCACCGTTGAAATCATACTGCTGCGGCGTCATATTGGTGGCATAGAACGTTGACTTGTTCGAGGCTGCCTTCTGCCTGTCGGCCGACGGAATCTGATGTCCACGCGTCCAACCTCCTCCGTACGAACCGCTGGTCAGATAAGGTTGCTTCATATTCAACTCCACCAGTATGGGATCGTCAATGAAAATGTCGTAACGGCCGTAATTGCCTTCAAGCAGGCCGGCGTTCAGCGGATAAGCCACCCATATGGAGACATAATTCTTGCTGTCCCAGTAGAACGACCAGTTGCGGGTACCGCTTGTGTTCATGTCCACGTAAGTTCCGCCTTTCATGTCATGAATAAAAAACAGCAGGTCGTCATTGTCCTGGGGCGACGGAAGTTCCATCATCCAGCTCGGGAAACTGTGCGAGACGTTTGCGGATTGGGTGATTTCCAGATCAACAGTGTGGGCACGGGTAGCAAGCCTGAGGTTTGCCCTGCGGGGTGAGTCGGTCTCGTTAGAGGCCACCGTCACTGTAACGCTTTCAAATCCGTTACCGGAGGTAGCGCTTGTGGTAATCCATCCGGAGCCGCCCTCAATATAATCAACGCTAAGCGTCCACGGGCTTTCGGCCGCGACGGAGAGAGTCTGGGTTCCGCCCGAAGAAGAAATCATAGTGGAGGGCAAAGTCAGCACCGGAATACGCTCCTCCTCCTTGCTACAGGAGGCAAGGAGGAAAAGAGCGAAGAACAAGACCGCGCCGGTATGGGCGAAGGGTTTCAGCATTTATTACTCGTAGGTAAGGGTAAGATTCTGGAACTGGGCGTTATAGGCATTGGTGATCACGAAACGGTATGCAACTCCTGGTTCGCCGGCCAGCTCCCATACGTAATTTTTGCCCTTCTTGAACTTGTCGTTGTTGATATTCAGGCGGTCACTTCCTTTGGCCAGGTCGCAGATTACGTTCTCCGAGGAATTAGCTCCGGTAAGGAACTCAACCTTCACCAGGGACTTGCCCTCAATTGCAGGGAATTCAACATAGGAATCCTTCTTGCCGATCAAGAGGTAATAGTTCCCGCTGCTGACACCCTGGTAGTACTTGTCCGCTGCGTGTAAGGTCAGAATGTAGCCGTCAATGGTATATGTACCATCCGTTTTCCCTTCGTTGCCGCCCTGAGGCAGATTCGCATCTACCTGTGTAAAGTCTGCGGAAAGGACAAGGGTCTCGCCGCTGGAAGGCTTGCCCTGGGTGACGGTAACAACTGCATTGACTCCGGCATCCGCGCAAACCACGTTGATATGGGCGGTGCGGGCCGCGTCACCGGTATTGGCTGCAAAACTCACGGTAACTGTTGCGTCACCGTCGCCGCTTGCGGGATTTACAGCGAAATCGCCATTGTCGGAAGAAACCTCCCATGCAGCGTTTGAAGAAATTGTGAATGATGCCGAAGTATCATCGGCCTTGACGCTTATGGAAGTCGGCGAAACGTTGCAGTACTTGGCGTTGGGATCGGCGGGAGTAATAGCGGTAGCAACAATGTTGATATACTTGGTCGTGCTTCCGGTAATGCCGGAGAAGTAACCCATTACGGTTACCTTCTTGCCGTCGTACGAGTTAACGCCAAGGGCATCGAGCGGTGCGGAGACCGAACCCATCCTGGAGCCAGGATCCACTCCGTCAATCTCAATATTAACATAGTTGCCCGAGAGCTTCAGGGTACCGGTCAATTGGATGAATTCGGTAACACTGGCCGCATAGGAAGCAGCACTCGAAGTGATATCCTTGGGCACTGGATATGAAATTTGTCCGGAAGAAAGTTTTGTCACCTTGGCCTGTTTAAACTCAGGCACTCCGCCATAAGACTCCTTGACAGCCTCGACCTTGACCATGTCTCCGATTGATACGGAGGGAACGGTTTCGCCCTGTTTGCTGTCAAAGTAAAGGTAAACGTTCCCTGTGTTGTCGGTCACCACTATGCCTTGCTTGGACATAGCCGCCACCTGGGACTCGTTAATCACCACTCCGGTGCCGTCGGCAGCCGCAATGGTCTGGGCCACGGTGCCGGTGACGGTCTCGGCGGGCTGGGTGTTTTCCTCGAACGCCTCAATGTAAGCATCAACCATCTCGTGCTTCACATTGCCGTCTTTCTCGTATTTGAGATATTTTCCGCGCACGGTTACAGTTCCGTCTTTCTTGACCTTGCTTGACCATTCGGAAGCGTTGTTAACAGTCCACACAACCACGGTGGCCGTGCCGTCGTTCATGTCGAAGGAACAGTACTGGGTATTTACCGAAGATGTAACTTTACCAACCAGACGGTAGGTCGTATTGGGATCCGCCTTGGCAATGAACTCGGCGCAGGTGATCTGCTGTACCTTGGAAGGATCTTCAGGATCGACGGTGCCGCCTTCAGTTTCGCCGTTGAGGCTGTAAATGTAAGCAGTGCCTTTGCCGGAGGTCTCGGCGGTAGAACCGTAAAGCGTGACGGGGCCGTAGATAATCACTTCGTCACCGACCTGTACTTCAGTATCGCCCTTCTTCCACTGGCGGCCGCCAAGATAATAAACCTGGTAGGCCTCGAAATCATCGGAGGCGGCCTTTCCGTCATCGGAAATGAAGAATATGGCATTTCCATAATTACCGCTGGCCTCGAATGTTGTCTGCACCTTGTGGATTATGCCCTTGACATAGTATTTGGCCGTGGTTACCTGACCGTCGGATAGATTGGCCTTAATCCAAGCATTAGCCTCGCTGGCGCTCCATGCCGTAGCGGCAGTAAGACCGTCACCGGGCTTCTGGGAGCCGGGCTGGGAGGCGGTCACGGCCACATATCCGGCCATGCCCGCATTAATCTTCAGTCCGGTTTTACGGTCCTTGCCTGTATTGGCGCCGGCGGTAAAAGTGATGAGGGCGTTGCCGGTGCCGCTTAACGGCTCGGCGGTGAGCCATGCTTGTGCATCAGCAGGAATCTTAATACTCCAAGCCTGCGCGGTGGTCACTTGCACTTGGGCCTGTCCTCCGCTCTGGGGGAATTCTATGACATCCTTGTCTGTGGAGATGCCAAAAACGGGTTTTTCCTCCTGGCAAGCCACAAGAGCCGAGACCGCAGCTGCCAAAGCGATAAACAATCCTTTGAATTTCATAATAACGTGTTATTTGATATAATTGTCCAGTTTAATAATTTTCAAATATACACTTTTTTTCAAAAAAGTGCAATAAAAAATCGTCCCGGCGGAACAACCGCCGGGACGACATTCAGAAAGGATAGTGATACTACTTTACTGCACCATTGATGGAATGGACATAGGCCTTCTTGCCGTTGGTTTCGGCGACGTTGTTCTTGGCAAAGTAGGTAACCTCGCCGTAAATAAGGACCTCATCGCCTTCGGCGACGGTCTTGTCGCCCTCTGCCCAGTACTTGTTGCCAAGATACCATACATTGTAGGCCTCGAAATCCTGT